>JAURMS010000160.1 GCA_030830595.1 Gammaproteobacteria bacterium
GGCAGCACGACCGTCTCCAGGTCCAGCCTGAGGACCCGCCCGCGATGAACGGTCTGCCGTTGCCGCAGGCTCACCCGCGACACTGCGCGTGATAGCAGTCGTTGGGCATCATGTCGGTGGCGGTGGCCAGCCGATTGGTGAAGTTGAAGAAGGCCGCCACCTCGGCAATGTCCCAGATGGCCTCTTCGCCGAAGCCGGCCCTGCGCAGCCGCCGGCGGTCCTCCTCGCCTACCTCATCCGGGTTCACCGTGAGTCGATGGGCGAAATCCAGCATGGCGCGATGCCGGCGCGAGAGCGTCGCGGCCCGGTAGTTGCTGGCCAGCAACTCGCCGAGCGCGGGGTCCATGGACATGCAGCGCACGGCGGCGCCATGGGCCACCAGGCAGTAGTAGCAATGGTTGGCAGAGGAAACGACCACGGCAATCATTTCCCGCTCCAGCTTGCTGAGCGGTGACTCGCCGAGCATCAGCTCGTTGTAGAAATTGGCCATGTTCCTGAGCTTGGGCCCGTGCGCGCTGTAGGCCAGCAGGACGTTCGGCACGTGACCGATCTTGTCCTCGCAGATCTCGAAATAGCGGCGCATGTCCGGGTCCAGCCGCGAACGTGCCGGGGTGCGGATGCGCAATGCCGTGACGCGACGGCTGGTCACTGCGCGGGTTTCCGAAAACGTAGCGTGAAGCGGTCGCTCTCGCCGATGGCCAGGAAGCGCTCGCGGTCACGCTCGCCCTGGCGCAATGAAGGCGGCAGGGTCCATACCCCGCCCTCATAGTCGCGGGTGTCGGCCGGATTGGCGTTGACCTCACTCGCAGCCTCGAGCCTGAAGCCCACGCTCTCGATCAACTCGACGGCGTAGTCCTCGCGAACGTAGCCGGACTTGGCCTGCAGGTCCTGCGGCTGATCGGTCGAGGCACGGTGCTCCACCACGCCTAGCAGTCCCCCTGGCTTCAGGGCCTTGAACATCGCCTCGAGCATCGGCCGCGCTGCATCCCGTGGCATCCAGTTGTGGATGTTGCGGAAGGTGAGCACCAGGTCGACGCTGCCCGGTGCAGTCGGATCCATGGCCGTGGGATATTGCAGGGCCGTGACCTCGACCATGCCGTAGATGTCGGGGCGGGCATCCAGCTTGGCCCGGTAAGCGGCCAGGGCCTTCTTCACGAAGTCGCTGTCCGAGGCCGGATCCCAGCTGGCTGCCAGCAGCCTGCCGCCGCCCTCCTGCAGGACCGGCGCGAGGATCTCCGTATACCAGCCGCCCCCGGGCCAGACCTCCATCACGGTCATGCCGGGCTCCAGCCCGAAGAACAACAGGGTTTCCTTGGGATGACGCCAGGCGTCGCGCTCGCGGTTGGCCGGCGCGCGGTGATCTCCGGCGATTGCGCCGTCGAGCATGATCTCGACCGCCCGTGCTGCCGCCTCGGCCGCTGCGGCCATACCGGGGATGCTGCCACCGGCCATCACCAGGGCCACTGCCGGCCCCCAGAGACGTGCGCTCACCGATGCCTCCCGATCGGCTTGGGCGTGACCTTCTTCATGAAGTAAGTCCAGCTGGTCTCGTTCGGACGCTCGTCATCGAGCGGCGGTGGTTCGCGGTATTCGGGATAGTTCGCTGCGATCTCGTCCTTCATCACCGCAGGCAGCTCGTCCCAGGCGCCCAGCTTGACCCCAGCCGTATGGAAGTAGACCAGGCCGTCGCGGCCGCTCATCTGCATCCACGGCAGCCAGCTGGACATGCGCACCCAGCCCACCTGGGTCGGGGCGGTGGCCAGGCGACCGTCCACCAGCCCGTCCAGGTCACCCATGAAGTTGAACATCTCGGTGGCGTGATAGACCCCACCGACATAGCGCTGGTAATCGCCGGCCAGCGGGTTGGTATAGAACAGCGGAATGGTGCTGGTCATCCACCAGCGGTCGCCCTGGATGGAGCCGCGCCAGCTCGCGGGCTGGCCATCGCGGCCGATGGTCCAGGCAGTGCTGTTCACCGGGTCGTTGGCCACGTGCAACACCTCGACCTCCTCCCCGGTCCAGGGGTTGTTCCAGGTCCGGGCGACCTCGCCGGTCCGGGGGTCGAGGTAGAGGAGGATCTCGCGCGAGACCAACCGATAGCCTGCGCCTTTCTCCGGGTCGCTGACGCTGCGGCACTGGCGCACGTTCATCCCGGCCACCTTGAACAGCAGCCGGTCCGGTTCCCCGGCCACCCTGCTGTACATGTTGCCGTGCCAGTAGTAGGTCACCGGCTCACCATCGTTGAGCGAGCACTGGATCTTGCGCATGGCCGCCATGGTGCCGGCGGGCGTGTCCAGGTCCAGCGTGGGGGCTTGTGGCTTGGTCGCCAGTGAAAGGGGTGCCGCAAGTGACAGGGCGGCCAGCAAGAGGATCGGTGCGGACGTGCGAGGCATGGGTTCTGCTCCTGGGTTTGCGTCAACCGACACCCCAGATGCTAGCGCGCCCGGCGCAAACCTGCACGGATCAACCGGACCCTTCGGGCTCCAGGTAGGTGTAGCCGGCCAGTTCGCGCTCGTAAAAGCGCTTGAGGGCCTGGCCTTCCGCCACGCTCAGCCTGCCGTCCCGCATCGCCCGTTCGCAGTCCCGTGCGAAGCGCGGATAGAGTTCGTCGGTGTCGTACTGCATGTAGGCCAGCACCTTGTTGGCGGTGTCACCCTTGACCACTTCCTCGATCCACCAGCCGTGGGCCTCGTCCAGGCGGATGTGGACCACATGGGTGTCGCCGAACAGGTTATGGAGGTCGCCAAGGGTCTCCTGGTAGGCGCCGACCAGGAAGGCAGCCAAATAGTAGTCCTCGCCCGGCCGCAGCGAATGCACCTCGAGCGAGCGCTTGATGTCCCGCTGGGAAACGAAGCGGTCGATCTTGCCATCGGAGTCGCAGGTGATGTCCGCCAACACCGCCTGCCGATCGGGATATTCGTCGAGCCGATGCACGGGCACGATGGGGAAGACCTGTTCGATGGCCCAGGAGTCGGGCAGTGACTGGAACACCGACATGTTGCAGAAGTAGGTGTCGGTCAGGACCGTATCGAGGTGCTCGAGCTCTTCCGGAACCCGACCCAGTCGTGCGGCCTGGTCACGGACCTTGGCGCAGGTGGCCCAGTACAGGCGTTCGGCGAGGCCGCGCATCTCCAGCGACAGGTAACCGAGACTGAACATCTGCAGGGCCTGGTCGCGGGCTTCCTGGGCATCGTGCCAGCACTCCACC
>JAURMS010000161.1 GCA_030830595.1 Gammaproteobacteria bacterium
ATACCGGGTGCAGAAAGGCGATACGCTATCGTCCATCGCCCGGCGTTTTGCCGTCACCGTGGCGAACTTGCAGGCCTGGAATGGCCTCGGGCGCGCCACCAGTATCCGGGCGGGACAATCGCTCACCATTTATCTAGACCGAGGCCGCAGCTTCGGCGGCTGACAACTCCTGGAGTAGCACATGGGTTTCATGCAAGGCAGGAAGGCACTGATCGTGGGCCTGGCAACCGACCGCTCCATCGCCTGGGGAATCGCCCGGGCCATGCGGCGGGAGGGTGCGGAACTCGCCTTCACGTACCAGAACGACCGGATCAAGGATCGCGTTACGGAGCTGGCCGCGCAGGTGGACTCGCCGCTGGTGATGCCCATGGACGTCTCCATCGATGCGGAGATCGAGGCCGCCTTCGCGGGCATTCGCGAAGCCTGGGGCGGCCTGGACGTGATCGTCCACGCCGTAGCCTTTGCGCCCCGCGAGGCACTCACCGGGGGCTTCGTAGAGGCCACCACCCGCGAGAATTTCCGGGTCGCCCACGATGTATCGAGTTACAGCCTCACCGCCCTGGCGCGCGCCGGCCTGCCCCTCATGGAAGGGCGAGACGGTGCCCTGCTGACCCTGAGCTACCTGGGTGCGGTGCGCTCGGTACCGGCCTACAACGTCATGGGCCTGGCCAAGGCGAGCCTCGAGGCCAACGTGCGCTTCCTGGCCGCCGACTTGGGACCCAAGGGCATCCGGGTGAATGCGATCTCTGCGGGACCGATCAAGACCCTGGCTGCCGCAGGCATCCCGGGCTTTCGCAAGATGCTCCACCACGTGGAAAAGGCCGCACCCCTGCGCCGCAGCGTGTCGATCGACGACGTGGGCAATGCGGCGGCCTTCCTCTGCTCGGGCCTCGCGGCCGGCGTAACCGGCGAGGTCATGTACGTCGACGCCGGTTACAGCCAGGTCGGCATGAGCTTCGACGACGCCGATTAAGGCGCCTTTAGAAGGTTCTTCTCGCCCTCCATGCGGGCCACGATCAGCGCAGCCGTGGCATCCCCGGCCACGTTGACAGCGGTCCTGGCCATGTCGAGGATCCGGTCGAAGACGAACAGGATGGCGATCGCCTCGGGGGGCAGTCCTACGGCAGTCAGGATGATGGCGATAGCGACCAGCGAGGCTGCAGGAATGCCCGCCACGCCGATAGAGGTTACCAGCGCGAGCATCACCACCAGCAGCTGGCTGGTCAGGCTCATGTCCACCCCATAGGCCTGGGCGATGAACAGCACCGCCGCACATTCGTAAAGTGCCGTCCCGTTCATGTTCACGGTGGCGCCCAGCGGCACGACGAAGCTCGAGACACGGTTCGACACTCCCAGCCGCTTTTCCACACAGTCGAGGGTCACCGGCACGGTCGCCGAAGAAGACGCCGTAGAGAAGGCTGTCAGCAGTGCGGGCGCCATGGCCGGAAAAAAGCCCCAGGGGCGCAGGCCGGTCGCGACCCGGATGAACAGCGGCAGGACCACGAACAGGTGCAGGGCCAGGACGGCCAGTACGCAGGCGGCAAAGACAGCCAGCGGTCCTGCGGCGGACAGGCCCGCCTTGGCGACTACCTTGGCCACCAGCCCGAACACACCGATCGGCGCCAGTTTCATGATGAACTCGGTCATGCGGGTCATGACGTCGAAGACCGCCTTCCAGAAGGACAGCAGGACCTGCCCATGCACAGGCCCGACTCGGGTCATGAAATAACCGAACATCAGGCTGAAGAAGATCACCGCGAGGATGGAGCCATTGTCGCCGGCGGCCGAGACGATGTTCTGCGGGATCATTCGCACAAAAATTTCCACGACGTCGCCGGCGCTTCGACCCGACAGCATCGCCTCCACCTGCGAGGCGTCGGACTGCAGGGCCAGTTGTTCGCCTGCGGGACTTCCGTCGACCAGGCCCGGCTTGACTACGTTGATCACCGCCAGCCCCAGCAGGATGGCGCACAGGCTGGTCGCAGCGTAGAAGCCAACGGTCCGCAGGCCCAGCCGGCCGAGGGCTTCGCCAGACCCCAGGCTGGCCACCCCCACGATCATCGAAGAGGCGATCAACGGCACGATCAGCATCTTCAACGCGTTGAGAAACAGCCGTCCGACGAAGTCGTAGACGCTGTAGAACGTCACGCCGAACAGGGCACCGTCCTCGCCGGTGAGGGAACCGGCCAACGCGGCCAGCGCGATGGCAATCAGGATCTGCCAGTGGAGCGCCAGGCGCGTGGTTTTCGTCATCTCACCCCTCCCCGATCAGGCTTACTGGAACAGTTGCGGGTTCACCTCGACCTCGGCTTCCTCACGCAGGCCGGCCATGTAAGTCGCCATGTCCGCAAAGGCAGCCCGCTGCCGGGCCTCCTGCCGCGACTGCTCACGAAGTTGCGGCGGCAGTCCGCTCAGCGAACCGGGCAGCACGCCACCCAGGCGCCAGACCACCGCATCGCCGGTGCCCAGGGTGGTGACCCCGTACGTCGCGCCCGCAGACGGCGCCGCGGCTGCAAAGGCTGCTTCCGTCACCGTGGGAGGCACGGCCGCCTCGTCGCGGGTGATCATGCGGGCCGTGACACTGGTGGGCTCGACCGCATCCCGCGGCACCCAGGGCCGCGACAGGGCGGCCCACTCGCCGCCCCCGCGCAGGCTGACGGCCAGCTCCTCGGCCCGGGCCAGCGCAGCCTGGGCAGCTTCTTGATCGAGATAGGCAGCCAGCGCCCGCTCGCGTACCTCCTCAAGGGGTCGATCTGCCGCCGGTCGGTGGGTGGTGACCCGCACCGCCAGCACCCTGCCGGGCGCCGGTTCGATCGCCACCACCTCGGTGCCAGCGATGGCCTCTGCGGTAAACAGTCGGGCGGCAGTGCCGGCATCACCCAAGACCGGGTGACCTGCGCGGGTGATCCCCTGCAGGCCGCGCGGCGTCAGCCCCAGAGGCTCGGCTACCCGGGCGAGGTCGCCACCGGATTCGAAGGCCAGGGTCTCGAGTTCGTCCTGCAGTTCCCCGTAACGGCGCTCGGTCTCCGCCAGTCGGTACTCCCCCTCAAGCTCGGCGCGCACCTCGTCGAAACCCTTGGTCTCACCCGGTTCGACCTCCAGCACCTTGATCACGTGCCAGCCGAACTCGGTTTCCACGGGCTCACCGACCACGCCCGGCGCCTGCGCCCAGGCCGCGTCACCGAAGGGCCCCACGAAGGTCGCCTGGTCTTGCCAGCCCAGGTCGCCGCCCGCGCTTGCGGAACCCGGATCGGCGGATAATTCCCGCGCGAGCGCCGCAAAGTCCTCGCCTGCGGTCGCTCGTTCGTAGGCCTTCTGAGCGGCTTCC
>JAURMS010000162.1 GCA_030830595.1 Gammaproteobacteria bacterium
CCGGGTGCTTGAGACCTACCTTCGCGGGCGCGAGGTGCGCCTGGTGGAGCTGCCAGCCGATGCCGGCACCGGCCAACTCGATCACGCCGCGGTGGAACTAATACTCGCGACACAACCCTGTGCGGCGCTCATCTTCCAGACTCCCAACCGCTTCGGCGTCCTGGAGTCCGTGACCCGCAACTGCAACCAGGCCCATGCCGCCGGCGCATTGGCCAACGTGAACGTCAATCCGCTGCTGCTCGGGGTGGCGCGCTCCCCCGGTGACTGCGGCGCCGACATCGTCTGCGCCGAGGCCCAGCCCCTAGGCATCCCGCTCAGTGCCGGGGGACCTTACCTGGGAGCTGTGGCCACGCATACGGAGTACGCCGGCTCCCTCCCGGGACGCATCGTCGGGGAACTGCCGGACATCAAGGGCGAGCCAGCGCTCGCCTTGATTGCCGAGGAACGGGAACAGCACGTCTCCCGCGATCGGGCCACCAGTCACATCTGCTCCAATCAGGCCTTGCTGGCACTTCGGGTGGTGATCCACCTGTCCACCCTCGGCGAGCAGGGCTTTCGTGAAGTCGCCCGGCTCTCCACTGCCAAGGCCCATGCGCTGGCCGGGAAGCTGACCTCCATACCGGGTGTCTCCCGCGTCCACGATGGTCCGTTCTTTAATGAGTTCCTGCTACGCCTCCCCTGCCCGGCCCGCGAGCTGCTGCAGCACCTGGAATCACGCGGGATCCTGGGTGGAATCGATTACTCGCGTTTCGACCCCACCGTCGACAACCAACTGCTGGTGGCTGTGACTGAGCGACACTCCAAGGCAGACCTCGACAGGATGGTGGCGGCAGTCCACACCGCGTTGGGAGAACTCGCTTGAAAACCACGCTAGCGACCAAAACCGAGAGCGTCTACGCCAGGTCGAGGCCCGGGGCGAGTGGCACCGGCATTATCGATCCAGACTTCGACACCGAGGGCTTGCCCCTGCAGGACTGGTTGCCTGACGGAGAATGCCGCGAGGCGCCCATAGGCCTGCCTGAGCTCAGTGAGCTGGAGGTGGTGAGGCACTTCACGCTGCTCAGTCACGACTCCCATGGCGTGGATACCGGCGCTTATCCGCTGGGTTCCTGCACCATGAAATACAACCCCAAGCGCAGCGACCATCTCGCCACCCTGCCGGGGTTTGCCCACGTGCATCCCTTGCAGCCGGCTTCGACCATGCAAGGCGTGTGGGATTTCATGCTCAACCTGCAGGAGCATATTGCCGAGCTGACCGGGATGGATGCGGTGACCCTGCAACCGGCGGCCGGTGCACACGGCGAGTTCACTGGCCTCCTGGCCATGCGCGCATGGTTTGCGTCCCGCGGTGAGACCCGCAACGTCATCCTGATCCCTGACTCGGCGCATGGCACCAACCCGGCCAGCGCTGCCATGGTCGGCTTTCAGTGCCGGATCATCCCCACCACGGCCAACGGCCTGATGGACCTCGAGGCCTTTCGTCGTGAGCTCGGGCCGGACGTGGCCGGCCTGATGCTGACCAACCCCTCAACGCTCGGGCTCTTCGAGGAAAACATCGTCACCATCGCCGCCGAGGTCCACGCCGCCGGGGCCCTGCTCTACTACGACGGGGCCAACCTGAACGCGCTGATGGGCATCGTCCGGCCAGGCGACATGGGCTTCGACGTGATCCACGTCAACACCCACAAGACCCTGGCCACGCCGCACGGCGGCGGCGGCCCGGGGGCGGGTCCTTGCGGCGTCAAGGCCTTCCTCGAGCCGTTCCTGCCCGGGCCGGTCATCCGCCGCGGTGAAGATGGCAAGGCCTTCCCCGACTATGACCGCCCACACAGCGTCGGCAAGGTGAAAAGCCACTTCGGGCATGTGGAGGTACTGTTGCGGGCCTATGCCTATCTGCTGGCCAACGGTGGCGAGGGCCTCAAGCAGGTCACCGAAAATGCGGTACTGAATGCCAATTACCTCAAGGCCCGGCTAGCGGACCTGCTGCCGCCCATCTTCACCCAGCACTGCATGCACGAGTGCCTGCTATGCGGTGGTTCCCTGCAGGTCAGCGCCTTCGACTTCGTGAAGCGCCTGATCGATTACGGGATTCATCCGCCGACACTGGTCGGTGCGGGATGCGTTCATTTCGCCAAGGATTACTCCGCGGCGATGCTGATCGAGCCCACGGAAACCGAGAGCAAGACGTCCCTGGACAATATTGTGGCGACCTTCCGCAAGGTGGCCTCGGAAGCGGCGGTGGCGCCTTATCTTATCGAGACCGCCCCGCACACCACCGCAGTCGCCAAGATCGTCAAGGACGAAGTCGCCTGGATGAGCGTGCTGGAGGTGAAGGCATCATGAAGGTGGAGGTTCCGGACCTGAAATCAGCCAGCCTGCTGGCCGTGGAAGATACCAACATGATGCGAGTGCTGCTGGTGCGGCACCTCAAGCAGGCGGGCTATACGGACATCTCCGAGGCTGTCGATGGCCAGGCGGCGCTCGACGTGCTGGCTGAGAAGCCGATAGACCTGATCCTTCTGGATATTAATATGCCCGTGCTGGATGGTTACGCCACGCTCGAGCGCATCAAGGCCGACGAGAAGCTGCGCGACATCCCGGTGATCATGATCACCGCCGTGGATTCCATCGAGAGCGTCGCAAAGTGCATCGAGATGGGCGCCGAAGACTACCTGCCCAAGCTTTTCAACCCCATCCTGCTGAACTCACGCATCCAGTCCTGCCTGGAGAAGCGCTGGTTGCACCGACGGGTGGCGGAGTTGCAGGGCAGCTGACGAGACGGTCAGAGGGACTCCACGCGGACGCGGTCTGCCGCAGCGTAGTCGACGATCTCCTTCGCAAACGGACCTGCCACCGCCAATGAGCCGACCTCGAGGGGCACATCCACGTACTGCAGGCGCAGCACGTCCCGACCCCGGCTGAACAAGGGCGCCAGCCCGGCGTAGAAAAAGCCCAG
>JAURMS010000018.1 GCA_030830595.1 Gammaproteobacteria bacterium
CCTCGATGGCTGCCGACATCCTTCCCTGATGTTCCAGCAGTCGAGCCAGGCCCATGGATGCCTCGGGGTGGCCCGGTTCCAGATCGAGGGCGTGCGTAAAAAGCCTCTCTGCCGCGTCCTGGTCGCCACGAGCCATGCGTGCTGCCGCCAGTTTTGCGGCCTGATCTGCGACTGTCAGATGAGCCTCCGCCCCGGTCCATGCCGACCATCAGCCTGGCATTGGATGAAAAAAATTGATCCAAGGAAGAAAATACATCTTTTGTCACTCGTGGGTCGATCCTCTAGCGTCGGTGGCCTTAATCCAGTCAGGGGGTATTTGAATGAGCGAGTCGCCGGTAATGCTGGTGACCGGGGGTGCAACCGGAATCGGCCGCGTGATTGCCGACAGGTTCATTCGTGGTGGCTATAGAGTCCATGTCAGCGATGTTGATGGCGATGCCCTGCAGCGCTGTGCCGCGGCCATGCCCGGTATATCGACGAGCGTTGCTGACGTTGCAGACGTTGACGCCGTCAATGCCATGTTCGACCAGCTCGACAAGACGTACGGACGCCTGGACGTGCTGGTCAACAATGCCGGTATCTCGGGGCCTACTGCCGCCGTCGAGGACATCGTGCCGGCAGACTGGGAGCGCACGATCGCCGTTGACCTCAACGGCCAGTTCTATTGTGCGAGGCGTGCCGTTCCCATGCTCAAGGCGCGTGGCGGCGGATCAATCGTCAACATCTCCTCCAACGCCGCATTCTTCGGCTTTCCCCTGCGCGCACCCTATACGGCCTGCAAGTGGGCCATGGTCGGCTTTACCAAGACCCTGGCGATGGAACTGGGGCCTTTTGGGGTGCGGGTCAACGCACTCTGTCCCGGCAGTGTCGAGGGTCCGCGCATTGACGGGGTGATTGAGCGTGACGCGGCAACGCGCCACAAGACACCAGCGGAAATCCGCGAGATCTATGCCCGGCAGAGCTCAATGCGCCTGTTCGTGAAGGCAGAAGATGTGGCTAACATGGCCTTCTTCTTGTGCTCGGCCGAAGGCGCTACTATTTCCGGACAGGCTATCGGTATAGACGGTCATACTGAGTCACTGTCCAACTGGCTCGATTGATGACGTGAGGAGTAAGTCTTGAAAGCAGCCTGGTTCAACAAGTTTGGTCCCGCCACCGAGGTGCTCGAGCTGGGCGAGTTGCCGGACCCGGTGCCTGCTGCCGGCGAAGTACTGGTCAGGTTGCATACCAGTGGCATCAATCCCTCGGACGTCAAGAAGCGAGCGGGAGCGTTTCCCAACCTGCTGGATGGGGGCCTGGTGGTGCCCAACAGTGATGGCGCCGGGGTCATCGTCGCGGTGGGCGAGGGCATTTCTGCCGACCGCGTGGGCGAGCGGGTCTGGGTCTACCAGGCCCAGTATGGCCGTCGTCTGGGCACAGCCGCTGAGTTGGTTGCGCTCGATGCACGCAGGGCGGTCGTGCTGCCGACTGAGGCAAGTTTTGAGGTGGGTGCCTGCCTCGGCATCCCGGTGATGACTGCCCATCGCTGTGTGTTTGCCGACGGGCCGGTAAGCGGCCAGACCATACTGGTGACGGGTGGCGCTGGCCGGGTGGGCCACTATGCGATCCAATGGGCCAGCCAGTCGGGTGCCAGGGTGATTGCCACCGCGAGCAAGCCCGACGATGTCGAGGCTTGCCTGGCCGCGGGTGCCAGCGCCGTGGTCAACCACCGTCAGTCCGGATGGAGCAAGGAGGTCCTCAGGGAGAGCGGCGGCAAGCCGGTAGACCGGGTGATCGACGTGGAGTTCGGGGCCAACTTGCCTGAGGTACTCGATTGCGTTCGTATTGGCGGCGTGATCGCCACCTATTCATCCACCCAGGTACGTGAACCGGCGTTGCCGTTCCTGCGCATGATGTTCATGGACCTGACCGTCAGGATGGTCATCGTGTATGCGATGCCTGAAGAGGCCAAGCAGAAGGCCGCGGAGGACATCAATGAGTGGCTGCGGGCCGGGAGGCTCACGCATCGGATTGCTCACGTGCTTCCCCTGGAACGCATCGCAGAGGGCAACCAGCTCATCGAGCAGGGAGGCTTTGGCGGATGCGTCGTCCTGACCATGGGCGGTTGAGGCTGCTTCTCACGCCGGGACTGCTCCTTGCGCTGGTCATGGCGGCTGGCGCGGTGTCGGCTGCCGCTCCGCCCCAGGTCACGGCTGCGGGTGAGGCACTGGTTGGGGAGTGGGAACTTGGCGGACGGGTGATGGCGTTCAAGGGGGTGCCGTTCGCGGCTCCGCCGGTCGGCGCAGGCCGCTGGATGCCGCCCGCGCCCCACCTACCGCGCCCTGGCCTGGTGGCTGCGAACCAGTTTGCGCCTGCCTGTATTCAGGACGCCTACAACATGAACTGGTATCGCCGGGTGGGTGCAGCCTTCGGCGCCGAGCCGTGGGAGTTCGTCCAGCCGGCGGTCAGCGAGGATTGCCTCTACCTCAATGTCTGGGCGCCGGTATCGACCTCGGCGGGCCCGCTGCCGGTGATGGTCTGGATCTATGGAGGCAGTAACCGCTCGGGCTGGTCCTTTGAGCCTAACTATCGCGGAGACGCCTTGGCTGCGCGGGGTGTCGTAGTGGTGACCTTGGCCTATCGCGTCGGCATCCTGGGTTTCTTCGGCCATGCAGAGCTGGCGGAAGAGCTTGGGCTGAACTTCGGCTTACGCGACCAGATCGCTGCATTGGAATGGGTCAATCGCTCAATTGCCGCCTTTGGAGGAGATCCTGACAACGTGACGGTCTTCGGCGAGTCTGCCGGCGCTTCCAACATCGGCTATCTGGTCAACTCACCGCTGGCTGCGCCATTGTTTCGACGTGCGGTCAGCCAGAGCGGTGGTTTCCAGATGCAATATGACCTCCAACCCGCCGACGCCAGGGCACTTGGCTCCAGGGTGGCAGACGCACTCGGCGCAGAGGATCTGGCTGCCTTACGGGCCGTGCCGGCGGCTGCATTGTTTGATGCGGCCATCAAGGCGTCCCCTGACGGCCCATGGCGCCCGGTGGTGGACGGCGTGACCGTCCTGGCCTCTCCTGCGGCGAATTACCAGTCCGCCGGCATTCCCCACGACCTCTTGATAGGGCGCAACGCTGACGAGCAATACATGTATCTCCCGCAGGAGCCATCCGGATTGGCGGACGCGCTGCAAGCTTTCCCGGCTGCTGCAGTGGAGATCCTGAAGCCCTTGGTTGTCGGTGATGGCGATCCCCGACTCAACTACGACCGGGCCATCACGCTGGCCGAAATGGCCTGTCCTGCTTACCTCATGGCAGGCAGTGCCGTGGCCGCTGGTCGGCGAGCCTGGGTCTATCAATTTGAGCGCCAACGTCCCGGGCCGGGAGGCGAGGCTTTGCGTGCCTACCATGGGGCAGAAATACCCTACGTCTTCGATACACATGACCCCTGGTTTCCCGCCAGTGAACAGGACGAGGCGCTGACCAACACCATGATGTCCTTCTGGGTGCAGTTTGCGTCCGTAGGGGATCCTAATTCAGAGGGCCTGCCCCAATGGCCCGAATACCATCCGGACCGGCCGCAGATCATGGCACTGGGTAATGCGCCAGCACCCAGGGAGGCGCAGGATCTCGACACCTGCCTTGCCCTGGCGCCAACCCTTTATCCGGGTTGGCAGGCGGTCCCTGGCCCATGAAGACGAGCCAGGCTGCCGCCGTCCGCACCGACTGGATCATGTTCGGCGCCACCGTCGCGGTCATCGCGGGCGCTTGCCTGCCATTGGTTCTGTTTCGCGAGCAGGCCGGGCCGTGGGTGACTGCCGCATACGACGTGATCACCCGTAATTTTGGCGTGGCTTACCTTTGGTACGGCACCGGCCTGTTGATTTTCCTGCTTTGGCTGGCGGCGAGTCGCTTCGGGTCAGTCAGGCTTGGTGGTAAGGACGCCGCTCCCGAGTTTGCCACCCGCTCCTGGATTGCCATGCTGTTCTGCGCCGGCATCGGTGCCGGCCTGCTGTACTGGGCAGTCATCGAGTGGGGCTATTACGTCGATGCGCCGCCACTCGGTGTCGCGCCAGGCAGTACCGAGGCCATCGAGTGGGCGTCGACCTATGGGCTCTTTCACTGGGGTCTCACCGGTTGGGCTATTTTCTGCCTGCCCACCCTCGCCATTGCCTATCCCTATCACAATCGCGGCGTTCCCTTCCTCAGGCTCAGCACCGGTTGTCTGGCTTTCCTGCCGGGAGGTCCTGCCAGCCGTCGAGGGCGTGGACTGGACTTCCTCTACATGATCAACCTGATCGGGGGAACGGGAACCTCGCTCGGCCTGTCGACCCCGATGATTGCTGCTGGACTGTCACGCCTTTTCGGCATCCAGCACGACTTCATCCTGGAGGTTGCGGTCGTGGTCGGTTGCATAGGCGTATTCGGTACCAGTGCCTGGATTGGGTTGCAGGGCGGCTTCAGGCGCATGGCAGACGCCAACATGTATCTTGCGCTGGCCCTGCTGCTGTTCATCTTGCTGGTGGGTCCGACCGTGTTCATCCTCAAGATGGCCACCAACAGCCTGGGATTGATGGCCCAGAATTTCCTGCGCATGAACACCTGGACCGACCCGATCAGCAGCCGGGGATTTGTCGAGAGCTGGACCGTGTTCTACTGGGCCTGGTGGATCGCCTACGGTCCCTTCGTAGGCATTTTTGTCACCCGTATCTCCCGGGGTCGCAGCCTGCGAGAGGTCATCATTGGCATGCTGGCCTTCGGCTCCCTGGGTGCCTGGTTGTTCTTCATGGTGATGGGGAACTACGCCATGCACCTGGACCTTTCCGGTGCACTGGACTTGCGGAGCCTGGTTAAGCAAGGCGAGGAGGCTCTCGCCATCACCAGTGCCATGGTCAGCCTGCCCGGTGGGTTGCTGGTGCTGGCAGTGTTCGTTGCGGTGGCGGTCATCTTTCTGGCCACGACCTATGACTCGGCTTCCTACACGCTCGCGTCGGTGGCGACGCGCGAATTGCCTGCAGGCCTCGATCCGGCCCGCTGGCATCGTGTCTTCTGGGCTTGTGCCCTCGGATTGTTGCCGATCACCTTGATGTTCCTGGAGGGTGGCCTCAAGGTCATCCTGTCCGCAACCATCGTGGTATCGTTACCGCTGGTCGCCGTGGGAATTCTGATGTGCGTATCCCTGACCAGAATGCTGAGACAGGACTACTCCCTGACCGGGTCGCGCTGATCACGGGCGCCAGCTCCGGGATTGGTCGTGGGGTTGCCGAGGCGATGGCAGCCAGTGGAGCTGCGGTGGTGATCAACCATCCAGGTGCCGTCACTGCGGCTGCAGCCGAGGAGGTCGTGGAGGGCATTCGTGGGCGCGGCGGACGGGCGGTGGCCATTGCTGCCGATGTCTCTGACGAGCATGAGGCCGGTGCCCTGTTCGAGGCCACCATGGCTGAATTCAGCAAGGTCAATATTTTGGTCAATAATGCGGGCATCGCCATTGCCAGCCCGCTGCACCAGATGTCGGCAGCGGACTTCGATCGTGTACTGGCCGTTCACCTGCGTGGCACCTTCCTCATGTCGAGGGCCGTGTTACCGCAAATGCTGACGCGCGGCAGCGGGCGCATCATCAATACGGCTTCGCAGTTGGCATACAAGGGTGCACCTGGTTTCAGTGCCTATACGGCGGCCAAGGGGGCCATCCTGTCGCTGACGCGCAGCCTCGCGCTGGAGGTAGGGCCGGGCGAGGTAACCGTCAACTGTGTTGCCCCCGGTGCCACCCGCACCCCCATGCTGGAAGACGTGCCGGCGGAGATCCTGGAGCAGATCAGGCTGTCGATTCCTCTCGGCAGGCTCGCCGAGGTTGCCGACATCGTGCCCAGCTATCTGTTCCTTGCCAGTGAACAAGGACGACATTACCAGGGGCAGTGCCTGAGCCCTAACGGTGGGGACGTGTTTCTCTAGGCCGAAATTAATTACAGGGTGGGGGCCCGAACAACCATGAAATACGCGTTGGTCTTCTTGGCAATGGTGGTCACCTGGACGCTGGCGAGTGCTGCCGGTGTCGATGACGCCATGATGGCCGACGATGGCGATGGCACCAACTGGCCGACCTACGGACGGACCTTCAGCAACTGGCATGCCTCGCCCCTTGGCGATATCAATGCCGGCAATGCCGGCCGTTTGGGCCTGGCCTGGTCCATGGAGTTGCCCGGTATCACCAATGGAGCCACGGTGCCGCTGGCCGTCGATGGCGTGCTGTATTTCACCGTCGGCCAAAGCATGGTGCATGCCGTGGACGCGGTGAGCGGACGGCTGCTGTGGAAACACGACCCCGAGGTCACCCGCGTGGCGGGTCATAAGCTGCGCTACACCTGGGGTCCCCGAGGACTCGCGGTGTGGAAGAACAAGGTGTATGTGGGCACCACCGACGGTCGCCTGATTGCCCTGGATGCCGCCACTGGGAAGCAGGCCTGGAGCGTGCTGACGGTCACGCCGGAAGACAGCCTGACCCTGACCGGTCCTCCGCGAGTCTTTGGTGGGCTGGTGGTGATCGGTAATGCCGGGTCGGAGTGGGGCGCGGTTCGTGGCTACGTGACGGCTTATGACGCCGAGACCGGCGCCCAGCGCTGGCGTTTCTACACGGTGCCTGGTAACCCGGCCGACGGCTTCGAGGACGAGGTCATGGAGATGGCGGCCAAGACCTGGACAGGTGAGTGGTGGAAGCTGGGTGGCGGCGGCACGGTCTGGCATGCCATCACCTATGACCAGAAGTACAACCGCCTCTACATCGGAACGGGTAACGGTGCGCCGTGGAATCGCAAGATCAGGAGCCCGGAGGGTGGCGACAACCTGTTCCTGTGCTCGATCATCGCCCTCGATGCGGACACGGGTCGTTATCTCTGGCACTACCAGACGGTGCCTGGTGAGACCTGGGATTACAACTCGTCCATGGACATCACGCTGGCCACCCTGGAGATGGCGGGTGAGCCCCGTGAGGTCATCCTGCATGCGCCCAAGAACGGTTTCTTCTACGTACTTGATCGGGCCACGGGTCAGCTGCTCTCTGCGGAAAAATCCGGCAAGGCCACCTGGGCCGAGCGCATCGACCTCGAGACCGGGCGTCCGGTCGAGGCGCCTGGCGTACGTTACGAGTCATCGCCCGCCCTGATCCGGCCGGGCGGCATCGGCTCCCATAACTGGCACCCGATGAGCTTCAACCAGGAAAGCGGGCTGGTGTTCATTCCGACCATGGAGATTGCGGGTCTCTACGATGATGCCGGCGTGGATCGCAAGCGCTTCACCATGGTTCGCGGCGATCTCAACACCGGCCTGGTGGAGTTCACCGGTGATGCCCCTCCCGATGCCGGCCGCAGCGCACTGATCGCCTGGGATCCCGCCGCGCAGCGCGAAGTCTGGCGGGTCGACACGCCTGGCCTGTGGAACGGCGGCACATTGAGCACCGCCGGCGGGCTGGTGTTCCAGGGGCAGAGCGATGGAATGCTCAACGCCTACGCGACCACGAGCGGCCAGAAGCTGTGGTCCTTCGATGCCAAAATGGGCATTACCGGAGCGCCCATCACCTATGAGGTCGATGGCAGGCAGTATGTCTCGGTGGTAGCTGGATGGGGTGCTGCCGGTCCCGCCTTCTTCGGCTCGCTCAGTGCCCAGCACGGCTGGCAGGCCAGGGTACATCCACACCGGGTGCTCACCTTCGCGCTCGATGGCAAGGCGGTCCTGCCGCCCACGCCACCGCCCTTGGTGGCCCAGCCCGTCGATGACCCTGCGCTGGAGATCGATCCCGTTCTTGCGAAGCGCGGCGAGAGCCTCTACGCGCGGCGCTGCAATGCCTGCCATGGGCTGGCTGCCGTGGCGGGCGGCTTTGCCCCGGATCTCAGGGCCTCACCTGTCGGCCTCGATCCAGAGGCCTTTCGCGCGGTGGTGCAGGGGGGCGCCCTTGAACTGGCGGGCATGCCGCGATTCGGGGAGTTCGGCAACGAGGAAGTAGAGGCCTTGCGCCTGTACCTGAGGAAGCGGGCTCGAGAGTCGCTGGAGGCCATGCAGGCCGAGGCCAGGACAGGCGATAATAGCGGCCACTAACTATCGTCCGGGAGTCATCATGAATCGCTGTTCCCTGGCTGGCAGGCTGTTGGCCCTGCTCGCCCTGTCCTTGCCAGCCTTTCCTGCCTCCGCCGAGGGCGACATCCTGCCGTTCGCTGCCGAGACCCGCACGCTCGACAACGGGCTGGTGGTGATCGTGGTGCCCACCGGCTTTCCGAACATCGTCTCGGTGCAGATCCCGGTGCTGACAGGGTCACGCAACGAGGTGGAGCCGGGCAAGTCGGGGTTCGCCCATTTTTTCGAGCACATGATGTTCCGCGGCACGCCTACGCTCTCGCCCGATGAGTACAACGCCATCATCACCCGGGCCGGGGCTCGCCAGAACGCCTATACCACCGACGACTACACCAACTACCACGTCACCTTTGCCAAGGAAGACCTGGAGACCATCCTGAGGATCGAGGCAGACCGATTCCAGAACCTCGACTACCCGGAGGAGGCCTTCAGGACCGAGGCCCGCGCCGTGCTCGGTGAATACAACAAGAACTCGGCGAACCCCATCTCGCGCCTTTACGAGAAGCTGCGCGCAACTGCATTCAAGACGCACACCTACCGGCACACCACGATGGGCTTCATCGAGGACATCGAGGACATGCCCAACCAGTTCGATTACTCGCGCACCTTTTTCGAGCGCTGGTACCGCCCTGAAAACACCGCGCTGATCGTGGCCGGTGACGTCGATCCAGAGGCGGTATTCACGCTGGTGGAAAAATACTGGGGCAACTGGCAGCCGGGTAGTGGCGAGGTCGTGGCGATCCCGGCCGAGCCACCGCCGTCCGGTGCTGCCTACGCGCACGTTGCCTGGGATACGCCCACTGCGCCGTGGGTGGCGGTGTCCTTCCGTGGCCCGGCCTATAGCGAGACGGCCAAGGACGCAGTCGCCATCGACATGTTCATGAACCTCAACTTCGGCGAGACCTCGGATATCTATCGTCGGCTGGTGGAGCAGGAACAGAAGGTGGACCGCTTCTTCGCTGGCGGTTCGGACAACATCGACCCCGAGCTGATCAACCTCTTCGTGCGCGTCAAGGACCCTGCCGACGTGCTGTATGTCCGTGACGCCCTGCTGGCCGAGGTGGCTCGCACCCGTTCTGAGCCCGTCGATGCCCGGCGCCTGGAGGAGGCCAAGTCCAACGCCCGCTATTCCTTCACCGCGGGCCTCGACAACACCGACCGTATTGCCTCGGTGCTGGCCCGCTTCGTGCGCTACCGTCGATCATTCGACTCGCTCAACAACCTCTACCGGCTGTACGACGCCCTCACGCCCGCCGACCTGCAGGCGGCGGCAGAGCGTTATTTCATCGATGATGCGCTGGTGGTGACCACCCTGGCCCATGGCGAGTTGCCGGCCGAGGTGGCCGAGCTGCCCTCGCTGGCCACGCTGGTCCCGGAATCCTCGCGCCTGCCTGCCGAGGCCTTCCTGGTGCAGCGCACGCCGCTGCCGCAGTTGCGGGTCAAGCTGCTTTTCGACGTGGGCTCGGCCTATGATCCGGAGGGGAAGGCCGGCCTCGCCCGGCTGGCGGCTTCCATGATTGCCGAGGCCGGCTCGACCGCCCAGCGCATCGACGAGATCAACAAGGCGCTGTATCCCATTGCCGGTGGCTTCTATGCGCAGGTGGACAAGGAGATGACCACCTTCACCCTGTCGGTCCATCGCGACAATTGGGAGCGCTTCGCCGCCATCGTTCTGCCTCAACTGCTGGAGCCGGGGTTCAGGGAGGAAGACTTCACGCGCCTGAAGACTAACCAGATGAATGCATTGGTGCTCGACCTCCGTTCGAACAATGAGGAAGAGCTGGGCAAGGAGTGGTTGCAGAACCGCCTGTTCGAGGGCACGCCCTATGGACAAGCCGTGATGGGGACGGTGAAGGGGCTCGAGTCCATCACCCTGCAGGACGTGCGTGACTTCGTGGCTCGCCACTACACCCTGGGCAACCTGCAGATCGGCGTGATCGGCGATGCAGGCGAGGCCGTGATCGACTCCCTTGCGGTTGAGCTTGCAGCCCTACCCGAGGGCGATACCCCCCGGGTCGCGGTAACTGCCGCACGCCAGCCGGAGGGCCTGCAAGTGGACATCCTGCAGAAGGACACCCGGGCGACCGCCATTTCCATGGGCCATCCGATCCCGCTGACCCGCGCCTCGGCAGACTTCGTGGCCCTGGACGTGGCGCGCGCCTGGTTGGGCGAGCATCGCTCATCCATGTCGCACCTCTACGACCGCATCCGCGAGAAGCGCGGCATGAACTATGGCGACTACGCCTACATTGAAGCCTTCCCGCGTGGCATGTACCAGTTCTTCCCGGATCCGAATATCGCCCGCCAGCAGCAGCTGTTCGAGGTCTGGATTCGCCCGGTGGTTCCTGAGAACGCGCCGATGGCGCTGCGCATCGCACTTTACGAGGTGGATCGGCTGGTACGCGAGGGCCTGACGCGCGAGCAGTTCGAGGCCACCCGCGACTACCTGATGAAGAACGTCTACGTGCGCACGGCCACAGCCGACCAGCAGATCGGCTACGCACTCGACTCCGAGTGGTACGGGATTGGGGAATACACCAGCCACATGCGTGAGGCGCTGGAGCGTCTCACCCTGGCCGACGTCAATCGTGCCATCCGTGAATACATCAGGCCTCGCGATATGCAGGTGGTGATGATCACCCAGGATGCCAAGGGACTCAGGCAGCTGCTGCTGTCCGGAGAGCCGGCCACCATTCGTTATGACGCGGACAAGCCGGCAGAGCTTCTGGAGGAGGACCGGGTCATCGGCGCACTGGACCTCGACCTCGAGCCTGATGACGTGCGCATCGTGCCGATCGAGGAGGTCTTCGGCGGCTGATTCAGCCGGCAGCCGGGAAGGTGATGACGTGATCGGTGTCGAGGCGGATGCCGATCGCCTCACCGACCCGGTGGTCGTGGTGACTGGGGACGATCGACAGGACGCGGCGTCCGCTGGAAAGCTCCAAGGTATAGAGGAAATCCGCGCCGCGGAAGCTGCGCTCCACGATGCGGGCCTTCAGGGGCGAGTCGTCGTCGTGGACCACGTCGTCCGGGCGCAGCAGCACGTCGACCGGGCCACTGCAATGCGTGGCATGTGAATCCTCGCGCAAGGGGCCCAGCTCGGACTGCAACTCGCCACTGCCGTTACAGCAGGCGGGGATGAAACTGGCGCGGCCGATGAACTCCGCCGCAAAGCGCGAAGCCGGACGATGGTACAGGTCGTAGGGCGTCGCCCATTGCTCCAGGCGCCCCTCGCGCATCAGCCCGATGCGGTCAGCCAGGGTAAAGGCGTCCTGCTGCTCATGAGTGACCACCAGCGCAGTGGTGCCCGTACGGCGTAGCAGGGCCCCTAATTCGCCCACCAAGCGTTCACGCAGGGCGACATCGAGATTGGCGAAGGGTTCGTCCATCAGGAGCAGCGACGGGCTCGGTGCCAGGGCCCTGGCCAGGGCGACCCGCTGCTGCTGACCGCCGGACAGCTGACCGGGGAAGGCATCGAGCCGGTCGGCGAGCCCGACCCGCTCCAGCAGCTCACTGGCGCGCCGGCGCCGTTCGGCCGGCGGCAGCTGCGACAGCCCGAACTCGACGTTGCCCAGCGCGCTCAGGTGCGGAAACAGGGCGTGATCCTGAAACACCAGACCGATACCGCGACGATGGGCCGGGCGGTGCATACCGGGTCCGCTCAACAGCTCGTCCCGGCACAGGATCCTGCCTTGGTCGAGGGTCTCGAGACCGGCGATGCAGCGCAGGGTGGTGGTCTTGCCGCAGCCGCTGGGCCCGAGCAGGCAGCCGATCTCGCCCTCCGCGAGCCCGAAGTCCAGCCCGTCGAGCGCTGCCCGTCCGTCGAAGTGCCGGGTGGCGCCTGCCACTTCAAGCCACATGATCCATCCTTCGCGAGAGCAGGTAGACGGGCAATAAACCCACCAGCACGATCATGACGGCCGGCAGGGCCGCGCGGGTCCATTCGCCCTCGGCGGCCATCTCGAAGATGCGCACCGAAAGGGTCTCGAACCCAAAGGGACGGGTCATCAGCGTGATCGGCAGTTCTTTCATCAGGTCCACGAACACGAGGATGGCAGCCACCAGCAGGCTGCCTTTCAGCAGGGGCAGGTGTACCCGCCGGAGCCTGGCTGGGCCGCTGGAACCCAGGGTCGCAGCTGCCTCGTCCAGGCCGCCATGAATCCGGGCCAGGCCGCCCTCGACGGGTCCGGCTGCCACCGCGAGGAAGCGGGCGAGATAGGCGATGAACATGATGACCAGCGTACCCTGCAGGAGGCCTCCCAGTGCATTGAGTGGCGCAAATACCCCGACGGCCAGCACGGCCCCCGGCAATGCATAGCCCAGGGTGGCGAGGCGACCGAGGCCCCGCGCCACGGCATGCCCTGCGCGAGCCAGGGCATACCCGTGCAGCAGTGCGGCCGCCACCACCAGCAGGGCACCACTGCCGGCCACGCCCAGGCTGCGCAGCGCGAAGTCCAGATAGCGTGCGTCGAGGTCCGCGGCGTGCTGCCAGGCCCAGGCGGAAAGCTGCAGGACAGGCAACAGGAAGGCCAACCCCAGCACCATCAACGCGGCCAGCATCGCGGCCCACGCACGGGCGCCGCGCAGGCGCCGTCTCGGTAAGCGTTCCCGCTCGGGTCTCGTGGCGGCATAGGCCTCCCGCCCTCGCGAACGGCGCTCGAGCCAGGCCGTCGCCATGACCACCACCACCAGCAGTCCCGCCAGCTGGAGTGCCGCCTGCAGCGAGAACAGGCCGTACCAGGTTCGGTAGATGGCGGTGGTCAGCGTGTCCACGTTGAAGGCCGCCACCACGCCGAAGTCCGCGACGGTCTCCATGCAGACCAGCGCGACTCCGGCTGCCAGCGCCGGCCGGGCCATCGGCAGCACGACGCGCCGAAAATGCCCGCGCCGGTCCTCGCCGAGGGTCATCGCCACTTCCAGCATGGTGCGGCTGGCACCCTCGAAGGCCACCCGCGCGAGCAGGTAGACATAGGGATACAAGGTCAGGATCAGCACCAGGGCGGCGCCGCCGAGTGAGCGCACCTGCAGTCGCTGCAGATCCAGGTCGCCTACGGCCCTCAGCCAGCTCTGCACCGGCCCCGCATAGTCGAGGGTGCCGGCCGCCACCACCGCGAGCACGTAGCCGGGCACTGCGAGCGGCAGCAGCAGTGCCCAGCTGAACAGGCCACGGCCCGGGAAGTCGTGGAAGGCCACCAGCCAGCCGAGGCCCGCACCGAGCAGCAGGCTGCCCAGCCCAACCCAGAACACCAGCAGCAGCGTGTTGAGCGCGACGCGCGGGAGCACGTATTCCAGCTGATGCGCCCAGATCCCGGTCTCTGGACTGCTCCAGGCCAGCACCGTGGCTGCAATGGGCAGCAGCGCCGGCAGGGCCAGCAGGGCGAGCACCACGGTGGCCGCCGGGGCCCGGGTCAGGCGCGTCATCCGCTAGCGGTAGCCGGCCCGGTCCATCAGCCGGACGGCCTGTGGTTGCAGGGTGCCGGCCTTGCCCAGGTTGATCTGGCTGGACTCGAACGTGCCCCAGCCAGCCACCAACGGATCCAGCCCCACCGCGGGGTTGGCGGGGTACTCGGCATTGACCGCTGCGAAGAATCGCTGGGCCTCACCGGCCGACAGCCATTCAAGGAACCGTTGTGCAGCGGCCGGCTGGCGTGAGGTGGTCACGACCCCTGCTCCGGAGATGTTGACGTGAACCCCGCCGCTGCCCTGGTTGGCCCAGTAGAGCTTCACCGGAAACTCCGGACGGTCCTTGAGGATGCGGCCCAGGTAGTAGGTGTTGACGATGCCCACCTCGCACTGCCCGGCGGCGATCGCCTCCAGCAGCTGGGTGTCATTGGCGAACACCGGGGCAGCGAGGTTGGCGATCCAGCCCCGAACCACCTGTTCGGTGCGGGCCTCGCCCTGCTGGGCAATCAGCATCGCGACCAGTGACTGGTTGTAGACCTTCTTGGAAGTGCGCAGGCACAGCTTGCCTTTCCAGCGCGGCTCGGCGAGCGCTTCGTAGGTCGACAGGCTGGCAGCGTCGACCTTGCGCGGGTCGTAGGCGAGGGTGCGGGCTCGCATCGACAGCCCGAACCAGCGACCCTCCGGATCCCGCAAGTGCGCAGGAATGTTGTCGGCCAGTACCCGTGACTGCAGCGGTCGCAGCAAACCCCGTTCGGTCGCCCGCCACAGTTCGCCGGCATCCACGGTCATCAGGATGTCGGCCGGGCTGTTCCTGCCCTCGGCGGCGATGCGCTCGATCAGCACCGCGGCATCGGCGGTGGTGAAGCGCACCTCGATACCGGTTTCGCGGGTGTAGCGGTCGAACAGCGGCTTGATCAACTGCTCGTTACGCGCCGAGTACACGACCAGCGGGTCGGCAGACAGCGCGGGGGCAGCCACCAGGGTCAGCAGCAGGGCGACCCGAGCCAGGGCACCGGCAGGGTTCATGGGCACCTCTTGGTGAGAATGATTCTCATTATGGACGATAGCTGTCCGGACTGCCAAGCCCGTTCGGGTTGACAGTGGGCGAGGTGGCAGACAGCCTAAGAATATGACGACTTACGTACTGCTCAAATGGGCCCACATCGTGGCGATGGTGTACTGGCTGGGGGGCGAGTGGGGGGTCTTCCAGACTTCCTATCACGTCACCAACCCGCGGCTCTCGCTGGAGGAGCGCCGGCGTCACCTGGAAACGGCCTACCGGATCGACATCCTGGCCCGCACGGGCATCGTGCTGCTGTTCCCGCTCGGATTCCACATGGGTGCCGTGGCCTACAACGCCCATCCCTGGGGCGATGACATCCCGCTGGTCTGGGTCATCATGCTGTCCTGGCTGGCCCTGACCTGGGCCGCCTTTTTCAAGCGTGAGACCGACCTGGGTATCCGGCTCACGCGCATCGACGAGTCGCTGCGTTACGTGTTCATACCCCTGCTGCTCGGCGTCTCACTATGGTCGCTGTTGGGAGACGGCCCGCTCACCGTCACCTGGTATGCGGCCAAGGTATTCATCTATTCCCTGCTGCTCATCATTGGGCTGATCCTGAGGTTCGTGATGCGCCACTGGACCATCATTTTCCGCGAGATCGCCATCCAGGGACCGACCCCTGCGCTCGAGGGGCAGCTGGCCCGAGAGATCTCCATCGCTCGCATGCTGGCCTACGTGTACTGGATCGGCATCGGTACGGTGGCGATGTTCGGGGTGGCCAAGGCCCCCTGGTAGGCCCGCGGGTGGTCCACGCCAGGCCTTACGTTCAAGGCTGGTTTCCGGAGGGCCGCCCCGTCGGTTCGTTCGTCATTTCCCATGGGCTCGCTGAGCACGGTGGCCGCTATGCGACGTTGGCAGCCGAGCTGAACGCGGCCGGCTGGGCGGTGCATGCCATCGATCATGCCGGCCATGGCCACAGTGCCGGCAGGCGGGCGGACATCGGCTCCATGCGTCGGGTGGTCGACGACCTGGCGGGTGTGGTCAGGCTGGCCCGCGAGAATGCGTCCGCGGCGCCGGTGGTGCTGTTCGGTCACAGCATGGGCGGCCTGATCGCCTTGAAGTGCGCGCTCGAACTGCGCGCTGAACTGGCCGGCCTGGTGCTGTCGGCGCCGGCGCTGGACCCCGGCGAGGCGGCGCCCGCCTGGCGGGTGCAGCTCGGTCGGCTCCTCGCGAAAGTCGCCCCGGGCGTAGGCATGCTGACCCTGCCTGCCGAGGCCCTCAGCCGTGATCCAGCAGTGGTGCAGGCCTACGAGCGCGATCCGCTGGTCTACCGTGGCTCCATCCCGGTGCGGACCCTGATGGAAATGCTGGTCGCCATGCAGCAGGTGGTCGAGGCTGCCCCCGCTCTACAGGTGCCGGTCCTGATCCAGCACGGTACCGCGGACCGACTGGTGTCGCTGCCGGCGGTCGAGGGGATCTACCAGCGCCTGGGCGAACCGGCCCGGCGCACACTCATCACCTACGCGGGGCTGTATCACGAGATCTACAACGAGCCGGAGCGAGTCCAGGTGGTGGCCGACCTGCTGGCCTGGCTCAAGCGGTGGCCTGCCAGGCCGGCAAGCTGAGCATGAGTACCGCGGCCGCGCCAAGGCAGGCGAGTTGCAAGCCGGCTCCTGAAGCCAGGCTGAGCCGCGACTGGAGGAGCGCGCCGGTTCCCCATAGCGAGAGGATGAGCGTCAGGGCCCCGCCGGCCAGCCAGGGCATCGGCAGTGCGGCTGCGTTCCAGAGCAGGAGGGCGCTGCCAGCCAGGGCCAGCACGAAACTACCGAGCGCCAGCGGTGCCGAACCCGGCGCGAGGGCGGGGTCGAAGCGCTGCAGGCACGCGGCCTCCAGCGGTGGCTGGGTCCAGGGTCGGGCGTCGGCGCTCACGGGCTGCCAGCCGGGGGGCTTGAGCCAGTAGGCGACGGCCTCACGAACGTTGCGGGCCCGCCGCGACTTCTGCCAAAGCTCGAGGTAGACCTGCAGGTTGGCACGCACCGGGTCCCAGGAGCGCAGGGGGCTGCGCGTGCCGTAATGACAGGGCTCGTCTTCCTCGACGAAAGTGCCGAACAGTCGATCCCAGATGACGAGGATGCCGCCGTAGTTGTGGTCCAGGTAGCGATCGTTGATCGCGTGGTGCACGCGATGGTTGGATGGCGAGGCGAACACGCGATCGAACCAGCCCAGCTTGCCCACCTGTTCGGTGTGGATCCAGTACTGGTATAGCAGGTCGATCAGGGCTGCCGCAGCAAACACCTGCGGCGGGAATCCGGCCAGCGCCATGGGCAGGTAGAAGACCCAGCCCAGCAGTGCGCCGGAGCTGGTCTGGCGCAGCGCGGTGGAGAGGTTGTACTCCTGGCTCTGGTGGTGCACCACGTGTGCCGCCCACAGGATGGCGCTGGTGTGCCCCAGCCGATGATTCCAGTAGTAGCAGAAGTCGTAGGCCACCACGGCCAGCACCCATACCCACCAGGCGTCCATTGGCAACTGCTGCAGCGATGCCACCGAGTACACCGCGGCATAGATGCCGATTCCGAGCACGCGCAGGAACAGCCCCGACACCTGGCTCATCACCCCGAGGCTCAGGCTGTTGAGCGTGTCGTTCAAGCGATAGACCTGCTGGCCGCGCAGGCGACCCACCAGATACTCGATGCCGATCAGCAGGAAGAAGACCGGCGTCGCCAGCACGATGGCCTTGCCCATCTCAGGCCTCCGCCCAGCCACGCGAGCGCTCCACGGCACGCCGCCAGTGGTGCATGCGCTCGGCAGCCTGCTCGCGGGGCATGACGGGCTCGAAGCGGCGATCGGCCCGCCACAGCGATTCGAGCTCGGACTGCGAGCTCCAGAAACCGCAGCCGAGGCCCGCGAGTGAGGCTGCGCCGAGTGCCGTGGTTTCGGTGATGGCCGGCCGCACCACCTCGACGCCGAGCAGGTCGGCCTGGCACTGCATCAGCAGGTCGTTGGCCGCTGCGCCACCGTCGACCCGCAGTTCCAGCAGGGGCTGGGTCGAATCCTGTTCCATGCAGGCCAGCAGTTCCGCACTCTGGAAGGCAATGGATTCCAGTGCAGCACGCGCCAGGTGGCCGCGGCCGGTCCCGCGGGAGAGGCCGACCAGCGTGCCGCGCGCGTGCGCATCCCAGTGCGGGCTGCCGAGGCCGGTGAAGGCAGGGACCAGGTACACGCCATCGGTGTCGGGCACCGAGGCTGCCAAAGCCTCGACTTCGGAGGAGTGACCGATCAGGTTCAGTCCGTCGCGCAGCCACTGCACCACGGCCCCGCCCACGAACACCGCACCCTCGAGTGCGTACTCCAGTTGTCCGCGGCTCCAGGCCACCGTGCTCAAGAGACGGTGAGCGGAGACCTGCGGAGCCTCGCCGACGTGCATCAGCATGAAGCAACCGGTGCCGTAGGTATTCTTGGCCATGCCGGGTCGGAAGCAGGCCTGCCCGAACAGGGCTGCCTGCTGGTCGCCGGCGATGCCGGTGATCGACAGTGCCCGACCACCAATCTGCGCGGTGACCCGGCCGGGCTCGAGCCCGGACGGCAGGATCTGCGGCAGCACCGCAGGCGGGATGCGCAGCAACTCGAGAAGCGTGGAGTCCCACTCGCCCGTGGCCAGGTTCATCAGCAGGGTGCGGCTGGCATTGCTGACGTCGGTGACGTGGCTGGCCCCGCCGCTCAACTGCCACGCCAGCCAGCTGTCGATGGTGCCGAAAGCCAGCTCCCCGCGCTCGGCCCGCCGACGCAATGCGGCGTCCTGGTCGAGCAACCATGCCAGCTTGGTGCCGGAGAAATAGGGATCCAGCAGTAACCCGGTGCGGCGGGTGAATTCAGGTTCGTGGCCCTCTGCACGCAATGCCTCGCAGAGAGGGGCCGTCCTTCGATCCTGCCAGACGATGGCCGGGGCCACGGGCCGCCCGCTGGCCCGTTCCCACAACACCGTGGTCTCCCGCTGGTTGGTGATGCCCACCGCGGCGACATCGGCCGCGCTGCAGCCCGCCCGGACCAGGACTTCGTCGATGGTGGCGGACTGGCTGGACCAGATCTCCTCGGCATCGTGCTCCACCCAGCCCGAGCGCGGGAAATGCTGGCTGAATTCGCGCTGAGCGAGGGCGACGATTCGGCCTTCGTGATCGAAGAGGATCGAACGCGAGCTGGTGGTCCCCTGGTCCAGCGCGAGGATGTAGCGGCTCATCGTCCCGGCGAGCTCCGGGCCAGCCTCAGGTGCTGGAGGCCTGGTAGATGCCCTCGATGGCTGCGTCCAGCGCCGCGTTGAACTCCGCGTCCGTCTGCTGGGCGGTCAGACCTTCGGTGAGGGCACGCGAGAAGCTGGCCACCATCCCGTGCTGGCGCGCCAAGCGTGCGTTGGCCTCGTCACGGCTGTAACCGCCGGATAGCGCCACCACGCGCAGTACCCGTGGGTGGGCAATGCATTCGGCGTAGTGGTCATTCACTTCCGGGAGGGTCAGCTTCAGCATGACCGTGGCGCTGTCGGGCAGCGCATCGAGGTGGGAAAGCAACTCCGCCTTGAGGATTTCCTCGGCCTTGGCCTTGTTTGGGCACTTGATGTCCACCTCGGGCTCGATGATGGGCACCAAGCCGGCCGCCACGATCTGCATGCCAACCTGAAACTGCTGGTCCACGACCGCCTTGATGCGCGCCGCATTGGCCTGCTTGATCACCGAGCGCATCTTGGTGCCGAAGATGCCCTTGGCCTTGGCGCGCGTAAGCAGGTCATCGAGCTCCGGCATCGGCTTCATCAGCTGCACCCCGTCTGACTCGGCCTCGAGTCCCTTGTCGCCCTTCAGGAAGGGGACCACCTGCTTCACCTGCCAGAGGTAGTCTGCCGCCGGCTGCCCATTGAACTCGCGGTCCATGGTCGCCTCGAACAGGATCGCTCCCAGGATGCGCCGGCCGTCGAAGGCCGGGCTGCTGACGATGCGGGTGCGCATGGCGTGCACCAGGTCCATCATCTGCTGCTCGCTGGACCAGGCGTCTTCCTTGATGCCGTAGAGGCCCAGGGCCTTGGGTGTGCTGCCGCCGCTCTGGTCCAGTGCGGCGATGAAGCCGGCCTGGTCGCGGATCTTGGTCTTTTGTTGGCTGAAGTCATCCATGGCAGTTCCCCTGGCGCAGAAAGATACGCGGATGTTACCGGCAAGCGGGGCGGCGGGCCATAATCCATGGCGATGTTCGAGCGAGCCAGACGCCTGATCCTGCTGACCGGCGGCCATCCCTTCCAGCGTGCGGCTTTTCTGGCCATGCTGCCGGGCGCAGGCTGGGAGGTGGTGGCGCTTCGTCACCCGGCGGCCGAGACGGCGCTGCCGGCCCTGTCGATCGACGAGGGTGACGTCCTGCTGTGCTACGACATGCCGGGTTACCGATTTACGCCCGGGGCGATGGAGACCCGGCCGCCCTCGGCGGCATTCCAGCGCGCCATCCGGGCGCGTGCCGAGACCGGTTGTGGCATGGTGATCATGCATCACGCCCTTGCAGGATGGCCGGATTGGCCGGAGTGGGCCGAGATCGTCGGTGGGCGTTTCCTGTATCGCGCATCGACGCTGAGGGGGCGTCGCTGCGGTGACTCCGGCTACCTGCCGGCGGCGACCTATCAGGCCCACGTTGCAGGGGACCATCCGGTCACTGCGGGGCTGCCGATGAGCTTCGAGCTGACCGACGAACTCTATTTGGCCGAGGTGTTCGAGGACCAGGTTGAGCCCCTGCTGGTCACCGATTTCGACCTTGCTTCGCCAGGGTTCTGCTCCGCGGCCGCTGCGGTCGGGGTGGCCTCGTCCGAGACCTGGGACCGGCCGCAAGGCAGCCGGCTCCTGGCCTGGACGCAGGTGTATCGTCATGCGCGGGTGGTGACCCTGCAGCCCGGTGACGGCCCGTCGGCCTATGCGAATCCCTGCCTGCGACGTCTGCTGGCCCAGGCTTTGGACTGGGCGGGGCGGTCATGAGCCAGTCGACCCATCTGGGCGGCCGACAGCTGGTCTGGTTCAAGCGCGACCTAAGGGTGGTCGATCATGTCCCCTTGATGGAGGCCGCCCTGGCTGGGCCGGTGACCTGCCTGTATATCCTTGAACCCGCTCTCATGGCCGGGCCGGACATGGCAGGTCGTCACTATGGCTTCCTGGCCGAGTCCCTGCGCGACCTGCATCGACAGCTGGCGAGCCTCGGCGGCCGCCTGCACGTGGTGACCGGTGAGACCGTGGAGGTGCTCGATCGCCTGCATCACGAACACCCCATCCATGGCCTGTGGTCGCATGAGGAGACCGGCAACGCCTGGACCTACGCCCGTGACCGTGCGGTGAGCCGCTGGTGCCGTGAGCGGGGTGTCCCGTGGCACCAGGCGCAGCAGTTCGGGGTGGTGCGTGCGTTGTCGGACCGGGATGAGTGGGCCGGGCGCTGGGAAGCGTTCATGGGCTCGCCTCAGCGGATCTCAGCGGCAAGGATCGAGTGGGCGGACCTGGGCTGGCCGCAGCAGCGCCTGCCGGATGCCGAGGCGCTGGGCCTGCCGGCAGATCCTTGCCCCGGACGTCAGCGCGGCGGTCGCGCCCTTGGCCTCGCGGTCCTGGAGGAGTTCCTCGAGCAGCGCAGTGGCGCCTATCGGGGCGGCATCAGTTCGCCCCTGTCGGCGCCGACCGCCTGCTCCCGCCTGTCCCCGTACCTGGCTCTTGGCTGCCTCGGAATGCGCGAGGTGGTTCAGGCGACCCGGACGACCCTCGCGGGCCTGGAAGAGGGAGACCGCCGCCGCCGCGGCCTGGCGGCCTTCGTCAGTCGCCTGCACTGGCATTGTCACTTCATCCAGAAGCTCGAATCGGAGCCCGAGATCGAATGGCGCAATATGCATCGGGGTTACGACGGGCTACGCGAGGAGGACTGGAGCGATGAGCGCTTTACAGCACTTCGTGAAGGCCGTACCGGCTGGCCGCTGGTGGATGCAGTGGTCGCCATGCTCCGGGAGACCGGCTGGATCAACTTCCGCATGCGGGCCATGCTGGTATCGGTGGCGGCCTATCCCCTGTGGCTGCATTGGCCCAGGGTGGGTCATTGGCTGGCGGGCCAGTTCACCGACTACGAGCCCGGCATCCACTGGAGCCAGATGCAGATGCAGTCGGGCACCACGGGCATCAACACCACTCGGGTCTACAATCCCCTTAAGCAGGCGCGCGACCATGATCCCGAGGGTCGTTTCGTGCGCAGGTGGCTGCCGCAGCTCCAGCGGGTCCCTGACAGCTGGCTGTTCGAGCCCTGGCGCATGCCGCGCAGCCTGCAGGAGCAGGTCGGCGTTCACGTGGGTCGAGACTGGCCGGAGCCGCCGCTCGACCTGGAGATCGCGCTGCGGGAAGCCAAGGCGCGCATGCACGCCTGGCGTGGGCGTCCGGAGGTGCGGGCCGGCAAGGCAGGGGTGGTGCATCGGCATGGCTCGAGGAAGAAGATGACTGGCGCGCGCCTCGGCAGCAGGCGCCCCGCGGGGCAATACTCGCTTGACCTAAGCGACTAGGAGATCGGAAATGGTGGCGAAATTCATCAGCATAGTCATGGTGTGGGCAGTATTGACCCCGGCGCTGGCCGCGGGCACTCCCGGGCCACTTTGCCTCGCGCCAGCGCGCGCCGAGGCCGTCCGCGCCGCCTGGTCAGGTGCACCGGGCAGGTTGTTGGAGGTCGCGCAGCGCGAGGCCATCACCGAGGCGCAGCTGCTCTCGGTGCTGCCGCCCGAGCAGTCCGTCGGCACGGGCGGAGAAGCCTTTGACGCGGTGTGGCAATCCCTGCAGGCCTGGCCGGAGAGTCTCACGCTCATTGAGCGGTCCGGTCAGCTGTTCGAAGTGCTGGGGCGTATCCCTTCCGGAGAACCTTCGAAGGTGAGCCGGTTCTTCAACCTGGGGGATCAATCGCACGGGCTCAGTGGTCACCTGCGCCCGGACCTCGTCACAGCCATTTACGTCACGGAGTTGCCGGGCCGTGGCCGGACAGAGCACGGTGTGCAATTCATTGATGCAGCGGGTGGCGTCGTATTCGGTGTCTACGTGCCCAATGAACAGGCCGCGGCCGGCAACGAAACCCTCGCTGCGTTCCGGGCGACCCGCAAGCTGGTCGAGGAGTTGCCCCGGCTCTGTCCCTAAGCCTAAGCCACTTGGTTTTCAGGCGATGCGGGCGAGGCCGCTTTCGCGTGCGTAAAGCACCAGCTCTACCCGGTTCGACACCTTGAGCTTGCCGTAGATCGATGCTAAATAGTTTTTGACGGTCTGCTCACCGAGTCCGAGTTCGCTGGCGATTTCCTTGTTGCTGGCGCCCTTCAGCAGTACCAGCACGATGTCCCGTTCACGCGGCGTCAGGCTGTCCTCGCTCGGCGTGGGGGCAGACTTGTCGATGGTGGCCAGTGCCTGCAGCAGGTCGCGTACTTCACCCCGGCCCAGCCAGAATTCGCCCTTCATGACGGTGCGCAGGGCCTTCAGCAGGAGCTTGGGGGGACAGTCGTGGGCGATGGTGCCCTTGAGTCCGAGCCTCAAGGCGGTGAGCAGCGTGGCTTGCTCGACCTCATCACTGAGCAGCAGGGTGCGGGTGTCGATTCCAGAGCCGATGATGTCCCTGAGCGCGGCCAGCCCGCCGCCGGGTAAGTCGGGATCCAGGAGCAGCACGTCGGGCGGGTCGGTAGAGACCAACTGGACCACCTCATCACGTGTGGCGGCCTCGCCGATGCAGCGCACGCCATCTTCTGCCTCGAGCAGCATGCGCAGCCCGGCACGATAGATGGCGCGTTCCGTGGCGATCATCACTCGCATTGATTATGTAAATCCTTTGTTTCCGCTCCAAAGCACGCTCGCAGTGTAGTGAGGGTGCATTCATAAAAACTGCGGACTGGTTCACAGAAAGCGGTACCGAAGTACCAAGCTCCCGGTACTTGACGGCGATTTAACCAAGTACCTGTGAGGCAGACACTGTCCCCAAGGTTTGTAGCCACGCCGATGGGGTGCGGAAAGTGGACCAGATCGGTGTTGCAGGCTTTTAACTTACTTGGAGCAAATGCGATGACCAAGAATCTGTTCACAGCGCCCGTGCTGACAATGGCCGCGATGGCGTTGATGTCCTCTGTAGCCGTAGCGGGCAAGCCGGACAGCAGCGGTGGCGGAAAAGGGGGAAACAAGGGCGGCGGCGATACTGGCTCGTCTCCTGCGAGCCTGGCGCTCACGGCTGCTTTATCCGGCAATATCGGGTATATCACTTGTTCGGTGACGGGTGGGGGCTTTGAACCGCGCCAGTACGTCTATCTGCGGTGCGCCGGTGATGCTACCTCGCTCACCGCTGTATGGGGCTGCCAGAACAAGACGGATAACACCTGGGATGTTGAGTCCTGGTCGCCCAGTTCAGGAGCGTTTTTACCCCCTAGGGTCCGTGTAACCGCAAACCGGAAGGGATCGGCTACCGCTACGACGGCGCCGTATTCATTACCGCAAGATCCAACTGGCACCGAAGCGCTGCAGACCCAGTGCACAAACAATGGCGGCGAATGGCGGGTGTGTTCAGTGACAGCTGAAAGGGTCACGGCCAAATGGGAAGACGCTAGCGGCAACATGATCGGCACCGCGATCCCTGTGCAAGACACTCTTTACGCAAACGGATGTTCCGAAGCAATGTAGAACGTACCAGGGAGAGACGCTGTCTTGACATACGGCCCGGGAGAAATCCCGGGCCGTTTTGTTTTGCCTCCGAAGAATACGCAGAAAAACCCGGTCGGAGAAGCTTCGCTAGGTCATGCGAGAACTGTGCAGATTGCCACGGCATTTGTTACCTTCGTACTGGGACTCAAGTACTTGGCGGTGATTTCGGACGCCCTGGTTAAAGCGCAATCTGTCAACCAGTTCGGAAGGCTCGACCTGCCACGGGGTGGCGCCGGACCTGGTTTAAAACAAGGCGTTTTCAAGGAGTATCTACATGCCCAAGTTCAACAAGGCGCCACTGGCTGGTCTGGTGGCAATGGTGCTGGCTTCTTCGGCTGCATTTGCCAAGGGCCCTCCGGTCAAGCCGACTGCGGTGACCGGCTCGCTTTCGATCGATTCAGCCATGATGACCGCCGGTTGCGCGGTGAGCGGCAGCGGCTTCGCTGCCGACTCCGAAGTGCTGGCTCAGTGCGATTCCGCCAAGATCAGCCAGCGCTATGTCTGCGTCGCCCGCTACCAGGCTGTGACCAAGGTGAAGGGCCAGTTGACCACGGTCGACGTGGTTGAATACAGCGCGGACTTTCAGACCGTGATTTCCAGCGACCTGGCTGCCAACGGCGTCGCCACGGCCAATAAGCGCGGCAATTTCGGCTGGTCCAGCGGGGTGCTGAACGGCCCGACCCAGGACGACGTGTCCGCTGCCCTTGTTGCCCTGAACTGCGATTCGCTGGATCGCGGCGAGACCAAGGAGAAGGGCGTGACCCTGCCAGCCGCGGACTTCAGTGCTGAACTCTGCGAGTTCTCGGTGTCCGATGCGGCGGTGAGGGCGAGCGGCCTCGATGCCAACAGTGTCGCGGTGGCCCCAACTGCCATGGCGGTCGGTGCCTCGGTGAACTACTGCGGCGGTAACTAAGCCGACTCGACCAGGGTACTGCCATGATGCGGGGCGCCTACGGGCGCCCCGTTTTTTTGGCCAGCGATGCGGCCATCGGCCCTTCAGGGCCTGACGATCTCGAACCAGAACCCGGGTTCTTCCAGCAGGCCGAAAAAGCCCAACACGAGGGTTGGATTTCCATCTATCGAGGCACTGCCTTCCTGCAGCAATTGCGGGAGGGTCTTGGCGCGCGTGTTGAGGGCGATCAGCGCGTCGCTGGTGATTTTGAAAGTAGGCGCAGCGCCTGAGCCGACGCCCATGCGGTGATGCAGTGCCCCATTGCTCACCAGCAGGAGCGCTCGCTGGCCCGTGTCGGACACCACGAAGTTGAACTCCCGATCCTGGGCGGCCGCTGCGGGGCCGTTGAGTCGCACCGCAAGCAGGTCGAAGAACAGGTCCAGTGGCAGGGCGCGAATGAAGTCCGCGGAGGCCGGGCGGGTTGTGTCGAGTGGCGTAATGCCCTGCCTGAGCTCGCTGGCGCCCGTCAGGTAGAAATTGCGCCAGGGCCCGCTTTCGGCTGATTCTCCAAGGCGGGTGTAGATCAGGGCAAGCAGTTCGCTCGCCTCCTGGTTATCCGGCTCCGCAAACACCACGTGGCTGAGCGCCGTGGCGGCGAAGCGGTAGTCGCCGAGCTCATAATCTTCGCGGGCCTTGGCCAGCACCCGGTCGGCGCCGCCCATGTACTGCACGAACTTGCGTCCGGCTTCCACAGGCCCCAGAGGGTCCAGGTTGGCCGGGTTGCCGTCGAAGTATCCCAGGTACAACTGGTACTGCGCCTTGGCACTGTGGCTGACCGTGCCGTAGTAGCCGCGGTTGTAGAACTCGTTGGCCAGGCCTGGGGGCAGCTGCAGCAGTTCGGGAATCTCATGCAGGGTGTGGCCCTGATTGGCCAGCCTCAGCGTCTGGTCGTGGAGGTAGCGATACAGGTCGCGCTGGTCGCGCCAGAACTCGCGAATCTCCTCGGTACCCCAGGTTGGCCAATGGTGTGAGCCGAAGGACACATCGGTGCGTTCACCGTAGGCGACGATGGCCTCGTCGATGTAGCGGCTCCAGAGCCGACCGTCGCGCACCTTTGCACCGCGCGGCGTATAGAGATTGTGCAGCGTACGGTTGATGATTTCGGCCTGGCAGAAGGCCCGAAACTGCGGCAGGTAGAACATGAACTCGTTGGGCGCCTCGGCTTCCAGGGCCAGGATGAATTCCATCTCGACCCCGTCCAGCGTGAGAGTCTGGCCTGTGCGATCCACCTCGATCGTGGGTTGCAGCATCCCGGGCTCGCCGGTGGAAATCGCCTGCCCCAGGCCCACGCCCACCTGTCCGGTGGCGGAGCGCGGCAGCAGGGAGCCAAACATGTAGGCGGCGCGACGGGCCATGGCGTTGCCGGCCAGCAGGTTCTCGCTCACGGCTTCACGGACAAAGCCCTTGGGCGCAACAATCTCGACCCGTCCGGACGTGATCTCTTCCTCAGTGACGATGCCGCGTACACCGCCAAAGTGATCCAGGTGGGAGTGGGTGAACACCACGGCGGTGACTGGCCGCGTGCCCAGGTGCTGGTTGACCAACTCCAGCGCGCGCCGTGCGGTTTCGCGCGTGAGCAAGGGATCGATGACCACCCAGCCGCGTTCCCCCCGGATGAAGGTCACATTCGAGAGGTCAAAACCCCGTACCTGATAGATGCCATCGAGCACCTCATAGAGGCCATGCTTCGCATTGAGCTGGCCCTGACGCCAAAGACTCGGATGGACGGTAGGCGGTGCTGCCCCCTGCAGGAAGTCATAGGCCCCGTAGTCGTACACGACCGTGCCTGCCGCGTTGGTGATGGTGCCATCGGCAAAGCTAGCGATGAACCCCCGCTCAGCGGCCTCGAAGTCGCGGCGGTCGGTGTAGTTGAGGGTGGTGGCTGCGGAAGTTGCAAGGGTCGAACAGAGGGCGGCGAGGCCCAAGGCAGCGACGGCATAGGGCAGGGACCTCATGGTGACTCGAGCTCCTCGCGGATCATATGTGCGCATTTCTCGCCGATCATGATGCAGGTGGCGTTGGTATTGCCGGAGACCAGGTTAGGCATGATGGAGCCGTCGGCAACTCGAAGGCCCTTTAGCCCATGCACGCGCAGGCGTGCGTCCACCACCGCGAGCGGATCGCTGCCCATCTTGCAGGTGCCTACCGGATGATATTGGGTGTCGGCGCGGGCGCGGATGTCGGCACGCAGCGCCGCTTCATCGCTTGCCTCGCTGGCATAGTAGGGTCGACCGCGGACGTCGTCGAAGGCGGCGGATTGCAGCAGTTGCTGTGCGATACGCGTCCCGGCAACCAGCTTGTCGAGGTCGCCGTCGTCGGCCAGGAAGGCGGGATCGATGGCCGGCGCAGCAGTGGGATTTGCGCTCGTGAGCCACAGGCGACCCCGACTCTTCGGCCGAATGACGCTGACGTGCAGGCTGTAGCCGTGACCCGTATGCAGCTTGCGACCATGGTCGTCGACCACTGCCCGCACGAAGATCAGCTGGATGTCCGGTGAGGGTTCTGTCGGATCGACGTAGAGAAACGCGCCACTTTCGGCCAGGTTCGAGGCCAGAATGCCCTGTCGGTGCCGACGGTAGCGGCGCAACTCGTCGGGAAAACGGAACGTCCCTCGCAGGGAAATGCCGATGTTGTCAGCCAGGTCCGAGTCGTAGGAAAGGACGTAATCCGGATGGTCCTGCAGGTTTTCGCCCACCCCGGGCAAGTCGTGCACCTGCCGAATTCCGTGGGGCACGAGCTTGTCGGCAGGACCGATCCCTGAGAGCAGCAGCAACTGTGGCGACCCGAAGGCCCCGGCAGACAGGATGACTTCCCGCCTTGCCCGTAGAACGCGCCGTCCACTTCGCTCCTTGATGTGCACCCCGCTGGCTGTCCCGTGCTCGATGAGCAACCGCTCTGTCAGGGTGTTGGTCAGCACCTTGAGGTTGGGGCGATCCATCACTGGATCCAGGAAGGCCCGGGCAGCAGACCAGCGCTCGCCATTCTTGTGGGTGACCTCGTAGTACCCGTAGCCTTCCTGTGCAGCGCCGTTGAAGTCCGGATTGGGCGGCAGGCCCAGTTCGCCGCATGCAGCGAAGAAGCGCTCGTTGATCGAGCCGGGGGTGGTGACCGGCGCGACGTTCAGTTCGCCGTTCGTACCGTGGAAAGCATCACCGCCCGCCTCGCGATGTTCGCAGCTTCTGAAGAAGGGCAGCACCTCGTCGTAGGACCAGCCCGGATTGCCGAGGGCCGCCCAGGCGTCGTAGTCCTGCCTGGCGCCGCGGATGTAAATCATGGCGTTGATGCTGGAACTGCCACCGAGGCATTTGCCGCGTGGCTGGTAGCCGCGTCGGCCATTGAGCCCGGCCTGGGGCACCGTTTCGAAGGACCAGTTGCGCTTGCGTGATATCAGGTTGTAGAGCACGGCACACGGCACCCAGACCGACCAGTGCCTGTGGGTGTCGCCCGCCTCGATCAGGCAGACCGAAACGTCCGGGTCCGCACTGAGTCGGTTGGCGAGGATGCAGCCGGCGCTGCCGGCCCCGACGATGATGTAGTCGAAGGACGAGTCCATCCGTAGGCGCTCTCCGTCGGGATCAGAAGTTGGACACCCCCAGGCCGATGCCTCCATCCACCTCCAGCGCCACGCCCGTCACCCATTCCGCGCGGATCAGGTATTCGATGCCCTCCGCAACCTCGCGCCCGGTGCCGATACGCCCCAGCGCATGCAGGCCAGCGACCGCGTCGTAGCGGGCCTGGGCCTGGTCCTCGCTGAACAGGCCGGCACGCAGGTTGAGTTCGGTATACACGGCACCGGGCAGGATGCACCCGACCCGGATCTGCCTGGGGCCGAGCTCCGCCGCCATCACCCGCGTCAGGCCCTCGACCGCGGCCTTGGTAGTCGCGTAGGGCGATGCCCCGGGAAACGCGCGGCGGGTGTGGGTCGAGCCAATGAAGATGATCGCACCCTGGGTCTTGGCCAGTTCCGGCACGGCGAGGCTCGAGAGCATCATGGCCGAGATGACGTTCGTGTCGAAGGCTTCCTTGAGAAATTCCTCGGTGTAGCCATCCGCGGGCTGCCGGTACATGTTCGCAGCATTATTGACCAGCGCGTCGAGCCGGCCACCGCCGTGCTCGACAGCCACAGCCAGCATGGCCTGGCGATCGGCCTGGTTGCGTACATCACCGACTACGGTCCGGCAGGCCGGCCCGATGGCTTCGGCCACGGCAGCGAGCTTGTCGGCCCGCCTTCCGCTGATGGTGACCCGGGCCCCACCCTCAGCGAGGAGTTTCGCGCAGTCCTCCCCAATGCCGGACCCGCCGCCGGTGATGAGCACCGACATGCCCTTGATCGCCCTCATTGCCTGAGCCCCGCCTGGCGCATCAGCGGCAGGATCTTTTCGCCGAACTGGGTCAGGCCTTCCTCGTAGTTGACCCAGCTCAGGGTGAGCCCGTCGAGCCCTGCCTTGGAAAAGGCCAGCAGGCCGTCCACGATCTGCTCGGCCGTGCCGACCAGCGGGATGGCCCCGTAACCGGCAATCAGGTTGGCGGCCATGGATTCCCAGCCGTCGCCGAGTGCGCTCTGCGAATTGGGTACCAGCACGTCCAACAGGTTGCGCACGCCCTCCCAGTCGCCGCGCTCGTACACGTATTCACGCACGAAGTCCTGGGCTTCCTTTTCGGTCTCGCGACAGACGATGTAGGCCTGCCCGAAGACCTGCATGGTCCGGCCAAATTTTTCGCGAGCGAGCTTGCGACCCCGGGCCGCGACTTCGCCGCAGGCAGCGACGTCCTTGGCGACCACGAAGTTGAAATCGGCGTGCGCAGCGGCAAATTCCTGGCCGCGGGCGCTGTTGCCGGCGCTCATCAGGGCCGGCCACGGTCTCTGGACGGGTTTGGGTTCCGAGTAGCAGCCAGGAGAGGTGAAATGCGGCCCGACGTAATCGAACTCGCCTTCGCGGGTCCATAACTGCTTGCAGAGCGAGATCCAGTCGTCGGCCACGTCGTAGCGGACATCGTGCTCCTTCTGGGGGATGCCAAACATGGCGATCTCGCGCTCGTTCCAGCCCGCCACGATGTTGAGGCCGAAGCGTCCGCCCGAGATATGGTCGATGGTGGCCACTTCCTTGGCGGCCCGGACCGGGTGGACGGTGGGCACGTGGAAGGTCGCAAACACGCCGATTCGCTCCGTCACGGCGGACAGTCCGGCTGCCCAGGTGAAGGTCTCGAAATTGCGGTGGTTGAAATTGACCTTGCCGCCCATGCCCTTCCAGCGGGCAACCGGGATGACCGCCTCCAGGCCGAGCGAATCGGCCAGCTTGGCCACCCGCACCGATTCCTGCCATTCGATCTTCAGCGTGTCCGGGCGGTCCGTCATGGAACAGCCGCTGCTGACGTTCAGCCCGAATACGCCCAACTTCAACTTGTTGGGACTGGCCAGCATCGGATGGCTGGCGTTCTGCGCGCTCTCACTCATTCGTGACCCCTGACGATTGCGTCCTTCCTCAGTTGGCGACAGCTCCCTGGCCGCTGGCCCAGTCGCGTACGGTTTCATGGAGTACACCCAGCGGCATGCCCCCGTTCATCAACACTACTTCATGGAATTGCTTCAGGTCGAACGCCTCGCCCAGGAGGTCCTCGGCCTCGGCACGCATGTCGAGGATGGCCAGCTGGCCGGTCTTGTAGGCCGTGGCCTGGCCGGGCCACACCACGTAGCGCTCGATCTCGCGGGTGACTTCCTCGGTGGTCATGCCGGTCTTCGCCACCATGTAGTCGATCGCCTGTTCCCGGCTCCAGCGCTTGGCGTGCATGCCGGTATCCACGACCAGGCGCACGGCGCGGAACATCTCGGCCTGCAGGCGGCCGAGGTCGCCCAGCGGGTCAGCGTCGTAGAAGCCCATGTCGGTCTTCGCAATGCGCTCGGAGTACAGTGCCCAGCCCTCCGAATAGGCGCTGAAGGGCGACACCTTGCGCAGCAGGGGGACGCCCTCGATCAGCTGTGAGGCAGACAGCTGGAAGTGGTGACCGGGAGCTCCCTCGTGGATCATCAGGGTGGGTAGCGTCCACTTGGGGTTGTCCGCCGTGTCCTTCTGGTTGATGTAGAAGCGACCGGGACGCGAGCCATCCAGCGCCGGCGAGTTGTAGTAGCCCCCCGGCGAGGAATCCTGGGCGTATTCAGGCACTCTGACGATCTCGAGCGGTTGCGGCGGGATGGTGATGAAGAACTGCGGGGCAATCGCCATGACCCGATCGTCGATCGACTCGAGGTAGTCGATCATCTCGCGCCGCCCCTCGTCGGTGTTCGGGAACTGCTGGGCAGGGTCCTCCATCAGGATCCTCACCCGGGTCGCCAGGTCGCCGTCGGTGATGCCCTGGGCATCCAGGATCGCCAGCATCTCGGTCTCGATCCGGGCAACCTCGGCCAGGCCAATGTCGTGGATCTCGTCCGCCGTGTAGTCGGTGGTTGTGTTGGAGCGCAGTGCGGCCTCGTAGATGGCTTCACCCTCCGGAATGCGCCAGATGCCTGCGTCGTGCGATGCGCCAGGCAGCATCTCTTCGAAGAGTGCAATCATGGCCCGGTAGCCGGGGATGACCTCGGTGTCGACCAGTCGCTCTGCCTCCGCAAGGTAGCGCGCCCTGTCCTCGGCCGCGAGGTCATCCAGTTTGTCCAGCTTGGGTCCCAGGGTGGTCACCAGCGGATTGGCGGCGGCGCCACCCTCAATGAAGTTCCGCATGCCGGTGAGCGCCTTCTCGATGACGAAGTCGGGCGGGATGACGCCATGGTCACGATCATCCATGACCCTTTCACGCGTTTCGCGCAGCACCCTGCCGAACTCAGCGACCCGTGACAGGTAGCGTTCGACGCTCTTGCGATGCTTGATCACGTGGGTGTCGGTAAGGAACTGAGGCATGTTCACGGTGACCCCGGAGATCTGGTTCACGCGGTAGCCACCGTGCTCGAAAGCCGCCTGGCGGATCAGGTCGTCCAGGAACCAGGCCGTGATCTTCCAGGTGAGCAATTCCTGACCCTCGAGCCCGTCCGGCCCGTAACGATCGAGCCCTTCACGAGCCTTACGCAGCTTGGCAAGGCTCTCCTCCTCCTGGGCCTTGGTGTAGTCGGCCAGCTTGCCGCTGTGGAAGTCGAGCGGGGTGTTGTCGATGAAACCGAGTGAGCTCAGGATCTCCGGGGAGTCCATGGCCAGCTGCAGGGTGATCTTGTTCACGTAATTGTTGACCCCGACCGGGGTGAACCAGAACCACATCGAGGCAGCCCCAACGGCCACCAACAGGAGGGCCACTGCGGCCCCGACGAATTTCATGAATGTCTTCATCAGTACCCCCTGATTGCTGGGGACAGTATCGTGGATTCGGCGCGATGGCGCACGTCCAAACCAGTTGTTATCTGCCCATGCCATCCCGGCAGTGGGCCGGAAGCCCGCGAAACCTTAGGCTTCCGGTCCCCACTGACCGAGGAGCAAGCCATGTCGAGCGTCCTGGACGAAGTCCTGTCGGCCAACCGTGTCTACGCCGAGGAGTTCGGCGATAAAGGCGCCCTGGCCCTGCCCCCAGCCCGTCGCTTCGCCATCCTGACCTGCATGGATGCGCGACTCGACCCGGCCGGCTTTGCGGGCCTTGCCGAGGGTGATGCCCACGTCATCCGTAATGCCGGTGGCCGGGCCAGCGACGACGCCATCCGCTCGCTGGTCATTTCCCACAAGTTGCTGGGCACTCGTGAGTGGTTCGTGATCCACCATACCGACTGCGGCATGGAGCTGTTCACCGATTCCGTCATGGGCGAGTTGCTGGCCGAGGACCTGCACACGGCCCAGTTCACGGAGGGCCGTTGGCAGAACCAGGGCGCCGCGGGCGGCAGCCCGGAGGGCCGCTACGTCAAGTGGTTGACGTTCACCCACCTCGAGGGCAGCGTGCGCGAGGACGTCGAGCGTATCCGCCGCCACCCGTTGGTGCCCGCCGAGATCCCCGTCCATGGTTTCGTCTACGACGTGCGGAGCGGCCGCCTGCTGCCGGTGAAGTGACCGGCGCCGCCTGATCAGCGCCGGTTCGCCTCCACGAAAGCAGCGAGGTCGTCCCTGAACTTCACCATCGAGGGCCCGTGCACGTACATCATGTGCCCGGCCTCGTAGTAGGCGATGGAGACGTTTTCGCGCAGGGCGGGAGACACGTCGAGGTGGTCCACGGCGTACTCGACGGTGCCGTAGGGGCAGGCGAGGTCGTAGTAGCCCTGCTGGATCAGCACCTTCATGCGCGGGTTCAGGATCATGGCGTGGGACAGGTCGACCACCGTATTGGGGAAGGGCACCTTGCCACGCTGGTCGGGCTGCGCGTGGCTCTGGTCCCAGTCCCGCCATAGGCGCCCGGACAGGACGTAGCTGCGCTCGGTTTGAACACCCAGCTCGCGACGGTAATAGTCGTTGAAGGTCGCCACGATGGCCGGGGCGACCTGCGCCGAGTAAGGGTCGTAGTCGGTGTACTCGCCCAGCGGGCCGATGATCTCGCCCACGTAGCGGGTGTCGATGCGACCGACCACCTTGCCCTGGCGGCGCATCAACTCCTGCAGGAAGCGGCCTTCGTCGAGCCGCAGGTTGGCGAGGTCCCAGAATTCCTGGCTCACACCCGTGTAGCGCTCGAGTCCAGCGAGCACCTGCGCGCGCTCCTCGGTCGTGGCGCGCGCACCCTTGAAGAGGACTGGTGCGTACACTTCCTCGGCAAAGGCCTCTGCCTCGCGCAGGAAGGCCTGCAGGTCGTCCGGACGATCCTTGAGGACGCGGTGGTACCAGGCGGTGGCGGCGTAGGTGGTCAAGAAGTTGACGTAGGGCACGTCGAGCTTCACGCCGGCATTGCCGGAGCCGTAGTCGAGGTAAGGCGAGACCAGGATGATGCCGTTCAGTGCCACGTTGTGGCGGGAGAGCAGTTCATGGGCCACACCGGCGGTGCGGATGCCGCCGTAGCTCTCGCCCAGCACGAACTTGGGTGAGGCCCAGCGGCCGTAGTCACCGAGGAAGCGGACGATGAAGCGCGAGACGGAGTCGATGTCCTGGTCGACCCCGTAGAAGTCCTTCTTGTCGCCCTTGCCCACGATTTGCGAGAAGCCGGTGCCTACCGGATCGATCATCACCAGGTCTGCGTGGTCGAGGATGCTGAATTCATTTTCGACCGTGCGAAACGGACCGGCAGTATTCGATGCGAGATCCTCAAGCACGGTCCGCTTCGGACCCAGGATGCCCATGTGCAGCCAAGCCGAGGCGGAACCAGGCCCGCCGTTGTAGGCGAACATCAGGGGACGGTTGGTGGGATCCTCGCCGTCCTTGACGTAGGCCGTGAAGCCGAACAGCGCCACGGGTTCGTCATCGTCGTTCTTCATCAGCAGGGTGCCGGCGGTGACCGTGTAGGCGATCACCTGGCCGCCGATGCGCGCCTTGTGGCGGGTCACCCAGGTCCTGGCCTCCGGGACCACATCGGCCTTCCGGTCGGCGGCGGGTGCATGTTCGTCGGCCACTGCGGCGGTGAATGACAAGCTCAAGCTGGCAAGCAGCGCGGCAGTGAGGAAGCGGCTGAACATGTGACTGACCTCCATGAAACTGGGCGAAGTATGCGTGATTCCGGTGGCTTTCTACATGGCATACTCGAACCCATGGGGGTGGCATGAGTCCCGACCAATACCTCGCGCATGATGGCCTCGGCCTGGCGGAACTGGTCCGGCAGGGGTCGGTCTCCGCGGCCGAGCTGCTGGAGATCTCCATCCGGCGAATCGAACTCCTCAATCCCGAACTCAACGCGGTGATCCACCCGATGTTCGAGCAGGCGCGGCGGGCCGTTGCCGCCGGGCTGCCGGACGGGCCCTTCGCCGGTGTGCCTTTCGTGCTGAAGGACATCATCGCCATGGTCGCCGGCGAGCCCCAGCGTAACGGCAGTCGCTACTTCCGGGGCTGGGTGCCCGACCATGATTCTGAGCTTGTCGCTCGTTATCGCCGCGCCGGGCTGGTGATCGTCGGCAAGACCAATACCCCCGAGTTCGGCCTTACGCCCTTTACCGAGCCGGCCCTTTTCGGTGCCACCCGCAACCCCTGGGATCGAGGACGAACGGCCGGAGGTTCGAGCGGCGGCACGGCTGCGGCGGTCGCCGCGGGCATGGTGCCGCTGGGGCACGGCAATGATGGGGGCGGCTCCATCCGCATTCCCGCCTCCGCCTGCGGACTGTTCGGGCTCAAGCCCTCACGTGGACGCAATCCGCTCGGGCCCGACTTCAGCGAGTTCTGGTACGGCTTGGTGGCCGAGCACGTACTCACTCGCTCGGTGCGTGATTCCGCCGCCATGCTGGATGCCACCGCAGGGCTCGACCCGGGGGCGCCCTATGCGGCGCCGGCACAGGCCGGGTCCTTCCTCGGCGAGGTGGGCGCTCCGCCTGGCAGGCTGCGGGTGGCCTGGACCGCGAAGCCATTCCTCGGCGAGTCGGTCGATGCTCGCTGCGTCGCAGCGCTCGAGCGCACCGTGCGCCTGCTCGAGGAACTGGGGCACGAGGTGGTAGAGGCTGCGCCGGCGATCGACGGGCAGCGTTTCGGTCAGGCCTTCATGGTCATGCTCTGCGGACAGTTGGCTGCCGACCTGCGCATGTTCCCCCTGGCAACTGGCAAGCGGGTCCGCCGCCAGGATTTCGAGGTAGAGACCTGGGCCCTCGCGTTGCTCGGTCGCTCGCTGCGGGCAGACCTGCATGCCGCCGCGGTTACCTGGTTGCAGTTGGAGGCAAGGCGAATCTCTACCTGGTGCGAGCAATACGACGTCCTGCTGACGCCCACCCTGGCCAGCCCACCTCCCGTCCACGGTGCGCTGCGTCCGCCCTCGTGGCAGCGTTTGGCGCTCGACCTCGCCGGCCGCCTGGGGGCCGGCGGCCTGCTCAAGTGGTCAGGGATGCTGGAAGATGCCGCGCGTCAGGCTTTCAGTTTCATTCCCTGGACACCCGTGTTCAACGCCACCGGCCAGCCCGCCATGTCGGTGCCCATCGAGTGGACTGAGGATGGGCTGCCTGTCGGGATGCACTTCGTGGCCCGTTATGGTGATGAGGCGACCCTGTTCAGGCTGGCGTCGCAACTTGAAGTCGCCAGGCCCTGGTTCCACAGGCGCCCCGCAGTCGGCTAGCGTGGCGCCCCGGCCTTGCCCAGGTGTCGCTGGGCCATGGGAATCGCCAGCATGGTGCTCGCCACAGCCATCAGCACCAGCGCGGTGAAGGTGTCGGCGCTGATGAGGGCGCGATCAAGCAGCACGTTGGCGAAGATGATCATGATGAGCGCCTTGGTCTGCAGCAGCCAGCCGATCAGCCAGGATTCATGACGCGGCCAGCCGAGCAGCCGGCCGGCGACCAGGGTGCCGGCCAGTTTCCCGCCGACCGCGGCAAGCAGCAGCATGGCGGCCGCCATGAACACGGCCTCGCCGCCGAGGCCCCATTCGGTACGCAGGCCCGTGCTGAGGAAGAACACCGGCATCAGCAGCAGCAGCACGTGGCGACGGACCGCCTCGGCCTGGGGCAGCCAGTCCTGTTCCAGCGCGGCACCCGCGAGGAATGCCCCAACCATGAAGTGCAGCCCGGCCCAGTCGGCGGCCAGTGCGCAGGTGATCAGCCAGACCAGCGCTGCATACCAGCGGTCGGCCTCGGCCAGGCGAGGCAGCTGGCGTCGAACGAATGAGGCCAGGGCGATGAAGCCAACCAGGAAAGCGGCCTGCTTCGACAGGCGCGCCCAGTCGGCGAGGATCAACGCCAGCACGGCCCAGACCGCCAGGTCGTCGAGGCTCGCGTAGCGCAGGATCCGCTGCCCGAGGGGCTGGCGCAGCAATGCCAGTCGCTCGAGGAACAACACCAGGATGGGCAGGGCGGTGACCGCACAGGCCATGCCGATGCCCGCAAGGAACTGCCACCGTGCAGCTGCCGGGCCCGCCCAACCACCGGCCTGCCACAGCCAGGCGCCCGCCAGTGCGCCTCCCACGAGTGGCGCGCCCAGGGCCAGCGCGGCGGCCGTGCCGCTGTGCAGACGGTCGCGCCAGGCGCTCTTGAGATCGAGCTCCAGCCCGGCGAGGAACACGAACAGGATCACCGCCCACCAGGCGATACCGTTGAGCGCCTGCACGACCGGGTTGGGAAACAGGATGGCGTACAAGTGTGGAAAGGCCGCCCCGAGCAGGCCGGGACCCAGCAGGATGCCGGTGACGATCTGCACCACGACCAGCGGGGCCCAGCGCTCCGTACGGCCCAGTCGCCAGGCCAGCCAGGGCAGGGTGAAGACCACCAGCAGGGCGGCCAGCAGCGTCTCAGTGGTGTTCAAGCAGCCGGCGCCTCCCGTTCAGGGAGACAGCAGGATCCTGTACTCCCAGGGTTCGAGGACCAGCTCGGTGTCGGCGGCGATCCGCAGCCCGGTCCCATCGGTGAAGTCAGTGTAGTCGCCGTGCGCCAGTTCCTCCACCAGGCCGATACGCTGGACCGAGGCCGAGAAATTGAACACGCCCAACACCTTGTCGCGTTCGTTCTGGCGAACGAAGGCCAAGACGTGCTGGGGGCTTGTCGGGGTCACGCGGATCATGCGCGCGCCCCACGGTCCGTTATGCAGGGCCGTGTTGCGGCTTTTCAGTTCGGCGAGCCGACGGAACAGGTCTGCATGCGGATGCGTCCCCCATTCGATCGGGTCGCGTTCGAAGAAGGCGAGGCGCTTCGGGTTGCCGGCTTCCTGGCCGTTGTAGATGACCGGGATGCCATCGCCCACGAAGGTCAGCGCAATGGCCGCTGCCACCCCGTCGCCGAACAACTCGAACTCAGTGCCCTTCCAGGCGTTCTCGTCATGGTTGCTGGTGAACACCAGGCGCATGCTGCCAGCGGGAAAGAGGTTGTCCTGCTCGGAGTAATGGCCGGCCAGGGCATCCACCCCGGCGCCGCCAGTGGTCACGGCATGCAGGGCCGAATGCAGTCCCCAGCCGTAGGTGGCCTCGAAGGCCCGGTAATGCAGGTCGCGGCTGTTGGACTCGGCGAGCATGAACACCGGCTTGATGGCATCGAGCTCGCGCCTGAGGTTCTCCCAGAAGTCGAGCGGCACGTAGCCGGCGACGTCGGCCCGGAACCCATCCACGCCGATCTCGCCGACCCAGTACTTCATGGCCTCGGTCATGTAGCGACG
>JAURMS010000163.1 GCA_030830595.1 Gammaproteobacteria bacterium
ATGATCGGGCCCTCGTCGAGGTCCGGTGTGACGTAGTGGGCCGTGGCGCCGATGATCTTCACGCCCCGCTCATAGGCCTGGTGGTACGGCTTGGCGCCCTTGAAACCAGGCAGGAACGAGTGATGGATGTTGATGCACCGGCCCGCGAGCTGGCGGCAGGCCTGGTCGGACAGGACCTGCATGTAGCGGGCCAGTACGAGCAGGTCGCACTTCTCCCGCTCGAAAAGCGCCAGGATCCGGGATTCCTGCTCCAGCTTGCGGTCGTTCTCGATCGGAAAGTGGTGAAAGGACAGGCCGTACCAGTCGGCGAGACGCCGGTGGGTTTCGTGATTGGAAACGATACCGGCGATGTCGATCGGCAGCACGCCGATGCTCCAGCGATGCAACATGCTGTTGAGGCAATGCCCTTGCTTCGAGACCGCGATCAGCACCCGGCATCGCGTCGTCGCATCGTGCAGCATCCAGTCCATCTGCAAACGATCTGCGACGGACTGGAACTGGCGGGCCAGTTCATCGCGAACCGGCAGCCCAACACCGCGAAATGCAGTCCGCATGAAGGAACGCTCGGAGTATTCATCGAGAAAGTGGGCGGCCTCGGTGATCAGTCCGCCACGCTCCGCAACGAATCCCGTTATTGCCGCGACGACGCCCGTCCTGTCCGGGCAGGACGTCGTCAGGATGTAGTTCTCTACCGGTTGTTCAGGCGTCATGGTGATGGGCGAGCTCCGCAAGGGATCGTTGTTTCGGGCAGCCTCCCGCCCTCAACCCGCTTCGGCGCATCGTTGCGCCGGACCGGGCCATCGGGATGCCGCGAGGGCACCCGATCGGGTCTGGAGACCATTGCATTCGTCAGGGGTCGAAGCGGCCGGGGCGATGTCGAAGCTTCAATGCGGCGCGGACATCGCGGAACCTTTGAACCAGTCGTAAAAGGCTGCTTGCCCGGTGATCTTCAAGTCGAACTGGCGGCCGGCCCGGAGGCAGGCCTGGAACAGGTTCTGCGCGTGCGATCGATCGCAGGCAACGATAAAGCCGGGGCTCCGTCCCCTGAGGTTGATCAGCTGGACGCGGATGCCATGAGAACTCGCTGCCAGGTAGACGGGACCCGCGATGTCGGGCCGCTCGACGTCGGCGGCAACCAGTCTCTGGACCACGTCCAGCGATTTCGGACCCCACAAGCCCAACAAGACCCAGCCATCGGTGACGTCGGTATAGGCCGCATCGGGCCACTGCGGCTCCACGGGGCCGGTCAGGTCGAAGACGATCGCCTCACCCGGCTTCAGGCATCCCACATAGGCGTGGCCGGTCCACATGGCCTGGCCCGGCCGCAGTGCGCCCAGCTTCTCAACAGACGGTCCCTGCAAGACGGCCTTGGGGCGATGACTCAGGTCGGTCAGGCCGACGCCACAAGCTCCCTCGGGCGGCTCGAAGCGGGCCACGACCGGCCAACCGGCCAGCTCTTCTTCCACGGGCTTCCCGGCCCAGTCAGGCAGAACAATTGCTCGCGTGCGCGTGATCACATCTTCATCCTCTCGCCGGCAGTATCGTAGAAAGGCGGCTTCACGAAGTCGGCCTCGACCTCACCGCCTTCATGCCAGAGCCGGACCTTTCCGCCCTCGTGCCAGTCTTCATGCCGGTCAACCAGTGCCAGCCCAATGGTCTTGCCGAGCAATGGGCTGTAGCGAATGCTGGTGACGCGCCCGAGCTGAAGGGGTCCGTTGACCACCAGGCAACCATCGGCAATCGGCGACCGGCCATCCAGGCTGAATGCAATGACCTGTTGCCGGAGATCCTGGTCCGTGTACAGGTCCAGCATGGGCTTGCCGACGGTCTCCGTCTTCTTGCGATTCAGGATCCAGCCGAAGGAGGCTTCGGCAAGGGTGGTAAAGGCGTCGGTATCGATACCGGGCACCAGGTGCCCCTTCTCGAGCCGGCAGATGTTCAGCGCCTCGAGTCCAAACGGCCTCAGGCCGAAAGGTCTGCCCGCTTCCAGGAGTCGATTCCAGAGGAAGACGGCCTGGCTGGAGGGGCAGAGCATTTCGTAGCTCAGCTCGCCTACAAAGCCCATGCGCATGGCGATCACCTTGACCCCGGCAACCTCCAGCCTCGCCCAGTTCAGGAACGGCAGGGCCTCGTCGGAAACATCTCCGGGGGTGAGCGTGGAAAGTATTTCCCTCGCCCTGGGTCCGGCAAGATTGATGCTGGCCCTGGCGTCGGTCAGGTTCACCATCCAGACCTGCCAGCCTTCCTCGCGACGCCAGCGGGAGAACCATTCTTCGGTCAGTGGCGCGCGACCGGTCGTGGTGGTCACAAGGTAATCGTTATCCGCCATTTTCAGCGCCACGCCGTCGTCGATGAGCACGCCCGCCTGGTTGCAGGCCGCGTAGTACAGGATCTTGTCGGCAGCCGGGTTGTCGATTTTCCGGGTCATGATCCGGTTGAGGAGCTTTTCCGCATCCGGTCCGAAAACCCGGAACTTGCCGAGCATGGAAACGTCGCAGATGCCGGCCGCTTGATGGACGGCGAGGCTCTCCGCCTCCTGGTCGCCGAAGTCCATCGCCCGCATCCAGGCGCCCATCCGGGCGGCGTTGCCACCCTGTTCGAGCTGGACATGATGAAGCGGCGAGAGCTGCGGATGATCGTGGTGCCCGGCGGCCAGCGAGCCCAGGCTGATCGTCGCCAGCGGAGGCCTCGTGGTGGGCAGGTTTCGTGCCTTGAGTTCCGGCCGCTTCTTGGCCAGGAGATGCGCGAAATTCGCTTCGCACATGCCGCCCTGGCAGGTTCCCTGGGTCGCGGTCGTGTACCGCTTGCAGGTTTCGATGTTGTCGAACCCGTCGGCGATCGCCTGCTCGATGTTTGCCTCACTGACATCATGGCAATAGCAGACAAACGTCTTCTTCTTGTCCTTGTCGCTCGTCATCAGCGGCTGGAGAGCGACGGCGCTCACAGCTGATGCGTTGTCAGTGGCCCCTGCGGCCTGCTGGTCGGCCGAAGTGACCCGCACACCGAGACTCTTCAAGGTCCTTGCAGCAGCGCTTCGGCCCTGCGCCTTGATCGCTTCGGGATCTTCGAGGCCGAGCAACCTGCCGGCGGCCTGGTAGGACGGCGGCAAGCCATCGGGCAGGTAGAAATTCAGCCCGGCGTCATAGATCATCCTGGCGCCAACCTGCCCCAGCAGCTTGTGCCGCGGATAACGACCGGACGACGCGACGATGGTGTCGCAATGCACCTCCTCGGTGCCAGGACCGTCGACGGCAGCCAGGATGGCCCCCGTCACTCTCTTGCGACCGCGGGAGCCGGTGATCGTGTAGCCGCTCCAGATCCGGACGCCTTTCCCGGCAAGCTCCGATCTCAGGCCTTCATCCAGACCGTCCTTGCGGTAGTCGACCAGGCCAGCCAGGCCGACCCCCTTGTCGAGCAGCTGCAGCGCCACCTCCGCCAGATGGTCCTCTCCGCCGGCCAGCAAGACCTGACTGCCGGGTTTGATGCCCCAGAGATGGATCAGTCGCTGCGCCGCCTCGGGCAACATGATGCCGGGCCTGTCGTTATGCGCGAACACCATCGGCATCGAGCCGGCCCCGGTTGCGACGATGGCAGCGCGCGGCCTGACGAGATAGCTGCGTTCGACGAATTCTTCGCTGCCGCCACAGGACTGGACGCATACCGCCAGGCCGTCCGGGAAAATGGCCGACACGGTCGTGTGGGTGAGGACCTTGATGTTGTCGTGCTGCTCGACGCGACGTACCGATTCCTGCGCCCGACGGTAGCCGGCTTCGCCCTGGAAGGCCTCGAAACCACCCAGCTGCGGGTCCGCCTCGGCCAGGACGACCCGGATGCCGGCTTGCGCCGCGGTCAGGGCAGCCTCCATGCCGGCGAGTCCGCCACCGACCACCAGCACCTCCGGGGTCAGGTTCACGGCATCGAATTTCGCCTTGGTGGCTAGCGGCCTGACCTCGGCCATGCTGCCGGGCATCGCGCGGATCGTTTCCTTGACCCGCTTCCAGAACCACTGGGGCTTGTAGAACATCTTGTAGTAGAAGCCGGCAGGCATCGCCCAGG
>JAURMS010000164.1 GCA_030830595.1 Gammaproteobacteria bacterium
GAGCGTGGTGAAGGCCACCGGGCCTATCCTGGGTACCTGGCGCTCGCTGACCAGGAAGTAGGTAGCGAACGTAGCGGCGGTGAGCAGCACACAGGCCGAGCCGACCAGGTCGGCTTTAGCGACCCCATGGTCGAACAGGCCTACCGCGAGCGCCACGCCCAACCAGGTCATCAGGCTGGCGATCACCACCGTGCGCTCCGGCGCACGGCGCGTCATCACCGCCGCTGCCAACACCACCATCGCCGGATAGGCGAACAGCAGGGCGCGTTCGAGCCCGGCATCGATCAGCGTCAGGGCGTAGAAGTCCAGCAGCGAGCCGAGGCCGTAGCACAGTCCACCGGCGCCGAGGGCTGCCAGCGAGGCCACGAGGGGTGCCCGCCGGATGGCCGGCAGTGCGCCGCGCCACGCGGCCCAGGCACAGAAGAGGCTGGTGGCGATGAGCGCCCGCAGCAGGACCAGCGAGTCGTAGTCCACCTGATGGGCATAGACCAGCTTGACCAGCACCGCCTTGAGCCCGAACAGCATGGCGCCTCCGGCCACCATCAGGAGGCCAGCGGTATCCCGGGAGGACTGGCTCAATCGAAGCCCTGGAAGCGGCTGAAATCGGTGACCGGCAATCGCTCCGGGCGAAACGCATTCACCGGTGCGTCGGGGTCTGCATAGCCAAGCGCCATGCCGCAGACCAGCATCTGCTCCGCCGGTGCGCCCACCAGCGGCGTCACGATGGAATGGAAGTCGGCCCAGGCGGCTTGCGGGCAGGTGTGGAGGCCGAAGCCACGTGCGGCCAGCATCACGGTCTGGATGAACATCCCGTAATCGAGCCAGGAGCCTTGCTTGAGGTCGCGGTCGATGTAGAAGAACAGGCCGACCGGCGCGTCGAAGAAGGTGAAATTACGCAGCTCCTGGCGCAGGCCGGCCTCGCGGTCTCCCTTCACGATCCCGAGCAGCGAGTACAGCCCCCAGCCGCAGGCCCTGCGGCGCCCGAGGTACGGCTCCCGCCAGGGGTTCGGATAATAGTCGTATTCCCTGCCATGTCCGGAACGGTCGCCGCTGGCGGACTGGATGACCTCGTCGCAGAGCCGGTCACGCGCCGTGCCGGACACCACGTAGACCTGCCAGGGCTGGATGTTGCTGCCGCTCGGCGCCAGCCCCGCCAGCTGCAGGATGGCCTCGACCTGCTCGCGGCTGACCGGGGTGGGCAGGAAGGCACGCTTGGAAGAACGGGTGCGGATCGCATCGATCACGCCCGGTGTGCGGTCGTCAGCTGGCATGTGCGTTCATCTCCTCGATCACTTCACTCGTGTCCATGACCCTGCCCCACAGGCGGCGAAAGGTCTTGAGGGTCGATTCCTGCATCTCGTCACTGCAGGTGCCCGTGGCATCCGAGACCACCACCACACCGAACTGGCGGTCGCAGGCCTCCATCGCGGTCATGCTCACGCAGTTATTGGTCGAGACTCCGGTCACCACTATGTTGGCGATGCCCATCCCCCGCAGGTGTGACTCGATGCCCGTGGAGGCGAAGCCGCCCATGGTGGTCTTGTTGAGCACCAACTCGCCGGGCAGGGGCTTGAGCTCATCGACGATCTCGTGCTCGCGGGTGCCGACGCGGTTGTCGATGGCCTTCATCCAGGCCTTGAGATGGATGGGGGCGTCGCTGAAGTCCGGCAGGCGGGCGCCGTAGGTCAGGTAGATGACCGGAGCCCCCATCGACCTGAAGGCCTCGGCCAGCCTCCTGGAGTTGGGGACGACCAGCCGATCGATGCGCGCGAAACGGTACTCGGCATCGGCAAGACGGCCCTGGGCCGCCAGCAGCCGGCCGAGGCCGTGCTCGCGGCTGCCGCTGGCGTACTGCAGGTCGACGATGACCAGGGCGGTATCCCCTGGCGTGATGGCAAACTGCCGCGTGAAGTCATCGATGTAGGTGGGCTGGGACACGCTGCCTCCTCCTGTCCGGCCTTGGCGCTGGCGGGGCTGATTGTATACAGTCGGGGCCGCCAGCATGAGGAGAGCTTGCGATGCCCGGACCCCTGGACGGCGTGCGCGTCGTGGAATTCACCAGCGTCGTATTGGGCCCCTGGGCCTGCCAGATGCTGGCGGACATGGGGGCTGAGGTCATCAAGGTGGAAGCCCCCCACGGCGACAGTAACCGTCAGTTGGGCGCAGCCCGACATCCCGGCATGGCGGCCCTGTACCTGACCTGCAACCGCAACAAGCGGGACATCGTGCTCGACGTCAAGCAGCCGGCGGCCCGCGAGGCGCTGTTGGCCCTGTGCCGCGACGCAGACGTGTTCGTGCACAACAATCGCCCCCAGGTGATGACCAAGCTCGGGCTCGACTACGAGGCAGTACGGGCCGTTAATCCGCGCATCGTCTACTGCGGTGCCTACGGCTACAGCCGCAAGGGTCCCTATGGCGCGAAGGGTGCCCTGGATGATTCGATCCAGTCAGCGGCCGGCGTGGCCAACCTCAATGAACTCGTGCTGGGCGAGCCTCGCTACCTGCCGACCGTGGTGTGTGACAAGACCACGGCCATCACGGTGGTCTATGCCGTGCTGGCCGCCCTATTCCATCGCGAGCGCAGTGGCGAGGGCCAGGAGATCGAGGTCCCCATGTTCGAGACCATGGTCTCCTTCGTGATGGCTGAACACCTGTGGGGCATGACCTTCGAACCGCCGGCGGGTCCGCCGGGTTACGTCCGGCTCATGAGCGAGCACCGCCGGCCCTATAAGACCCTGGACGGCTACATTGCCATCCTGCCGTACATGAACGCACATTGGGATACCTTCTGCGCGGTGGCCGGCCGTCCCGACCTGCTCGCGGATCCGCGCTTCCGGACCATGGGCGACCGCACCCGCAACATCGACGCCACCTATGCCGAAACCGCGGCGATCATGGCGACCCGCACGACCCAGGAATGGCTCGACCTGTTCGAGCCCACCAGCGTGCCCGTCAATCGGGTCAACTCCCTGCAGGATCTCGCCACCGATCCGCACCTGGTCGCCACCGGCTTCTGGAAGGAGTTCGATCATCCCACCGAGGGCCGTCTGCGCGGCACGGCCTTCCCCGTCAACTTCTTCGCCACCCCTGCGGATGAGGGCCGCCGTCCGGCGCCGCGATTGGGTGAGCATACCCGCGAGATCCTGACCGAGGCGGGCTTCGACCAGGCCGCCATCGAGCAGATGCTCGCATCCAGGGCCGCCGTGGCCGCAGACCAGGAGTAACCATGGAAGCCTTGCAGGTGCCGGTGCCGGCCATCGATGCGGTCGTCAATATCTGGACCCCGGAGGCACTGTCGCACCGCCCGGACTGGAAAGATGGTTTTTTCGTCGGCAAGGTGAAGTCCAGTGGTCCCATGCCGGGCATGTCGCTGGAAGACATGCTGGAACGCATGGCGGAAGCAGGGATCGAGCGGGGCTTCCTGGTCGCGGCTCGCACCGGGCGACTCGGCCTGCCGGGTTCCTATCACATGCCCTACGAGGTGGTCGCGCGCGCCTGTGAGCGGTTTCCTGGTCGTTTCTACGGGCTGGCTGGCGTGGATCCTACCCAGGGCATGGAGGGCCTGCGCGCCTTCGAGGATGCGGTGAAGAACCTCGGGTTCATCGGCGCGCATGCCTATCCGCACTGGTTCGAGCTGGCCCCGGACCATGCCCGCTGGTATCCGTTCTATGCGAAATGCTGCGAACTGGGGGTGCCCTTCCTGACCCAGGTGGGGCAGTCCCTGATCTATTCACCGGACCAGCGCCTGCGCAGCGTCGGGCGACCCATTACCCTCGACGCAGTGGCCTGTGACTTCCCGGAGCTGAAGCTGTGCGGCATCCACGTCGGCATTCCCTGGCACGACGAGATGATCGCCATGGCCTGGAAGCACGAGAACGTCCACATCGTGGCGGACGCCCACAGTCCCCGCTACTGGCCGGAGAGCTTCATTCGCTACCTGAACAGCTACGGTCGTCACAAGGTGCTGTTCGGCACCGACTTCCCCGTGCTCGGCTTCCGCCGCACCATGGAAGAGGTGCTGGGCCTCGGCCTCAAGCCAGAGGTGCTGCCGCTGTTCCTGCGCGACAACGCGCTGAGGGTGTTCCAGCTTCCGAGCTGAACCGGCCCGTAAAAGACAAGGGCCCGGAAGCGGCGCTCCCGGGCCCTCGCATCAGGCTGCTACGCGATCAGCGGAACGAGTAGGTGAAGTCCACGCCGTAGCTGGCGCCCGGAGAGTCGTGGATGAAGGAACCACCGAACTCGGGAGCCGGAATGATCTCCTGCAGGTAGTCCTCGTCGGCGATGTTGCGTCCCCAGGCCGTGACGCTCCACGTGTCGTTCGAGATACCGAGACGGGCGTTCATGGACATGTAGCTGTCCCGCTTCATCTTGGAGAACTCTCCCTGGCCGAAGCCGAAGCCCGTGAACAGGTTCGGCACCTTTTCGTCCTGCACCGGGTGGAACCAGGTCTCGCCCAGGAAGGTGGCATCCAGGCGGGCGTTGACCGTCCACTCGCTGCCGAAAGGAATGACCACGTCGATGCCGGCGTTGCCCGTGTACTCGGGCGCGTAGGGCACCTTGTTGCCGGCGGTGTACGGGCGGCCGTCGTAGCGCAGGATCTCGCTGTCGGCGGTGCCGTAGCCGGCAAACAGGGTGACGGAGTCGGTGACGCGCCACTTGGCATCGAGTTCCACGCCCTTGATCTCGGCTTCTTCGGCGTTGGTGACCACGCGCAGCAGGCCGAAGGGGCCGGCGAAGAAATTGAAGAACTGCAGGTTCTCGACGTCGGTGTGGTAGATCGCGCCGTTCACCTGCAGCGAGCCGTCCAGCAGGGTGGCCTTGAAGCCCGCCTCGTAGGCCTTCGAGACCTCCTTGCGGTACTTGTCCGACACGCCCTGGAGGCTGCGGTTATCACCGGTGCACTCCGGTGGGAACAGGTTCAGGAATCCGGTGCCCTCACCCAGGCACAGGCCGCTGTAGAACAGCTCCACCGTGGCTGCACTGCCCGTCGAGTTGAAGCCGCCCGAGCGGAAACCGTAGCCGTAGGAAGCGAACAGCGAGACGCCGTCGCTGACCTTCCAGTTCGCGGACAGCTTGGGCTGGAACTGGGCGAAGGTCTCGTTACGGCCCGGGATCTCGCTGAGCGAAGGGTTGACCACGTAGGCGGGGTTGATGAAGTTGTTGGTGCCGAAGAACCCGGGGGTCTGCGGCGCGATCTTCGGGACGTTGTTATCCACGTCGCGCTTTTCCGAGTCGTAGCGAACGGCGAGGGCAACCTCGAGGTTGTCCATCACGTCGTAGGCGATTTGCCCAAAGCCGGCATAGACCTTGCTGTTGAAGGTGTCGTCGTAGAGCAGGTCGGTCGGATTGGGACCGCTGGTGGTCACCAGGGGCCTGGCCAGGAAGCCGCCGCCGCTATCCGAACCCTGCGAGACCACTACGCGCCGCTCGATGTCGGCGAAGTACAGGCCGGCCACCCAGCGCAGGTCCTGATCCCCGGGTGAGGTGATGCGCAGTTCCAGGCTGGTGTCCTTCTGGTCACGCTGCTGGTACTGGTAGCCGTCGCAGGTGGTCGGGCC
>JAURMS010000165.1 GCA_030830595.1 Gammaproteobacteria bacterium
GAACGCTCGTCGAGGGGCGGCCCCTGATCCAGACCATGCTGGTGCCGCGCAGCGACTACCGCATCGAGGACACCTGGCATGTCATGGGACTGCAGGGTACGGGCTCCAAGGACATCGTCATCGACGAGCCGGTGTTCGTGCCCAACCGCCGCATCCATTCGCAGATGGACGGCTACTACGCGATGCGGGACGAGCCCGGGACGCTGTACGCCATGCCCTGGGCGCAGATCTTCGCCGCCACCGTGGCGACACCGCAGATCGGCGCCGCCCGCAGGGCCCTTCGGCTCTTCACGGAAAAGGCCACCACCAGCAGCACCGACCCGACCAAGTTGAAGGGCGACCCGGACATCCTCCGGCGCGTGGCAGAAGCCAAGGCCCTGATCGACGGCGCGGAAGAGACCCTGCTGCGGAATTTCACCGCCATGATGGACTGCCTCAACCGGGGCGAAGAGATTCCCCTGCTGGATCGCGTGCGCTACCGCTACGAGACCGGCTCCATCGCCACCCAGATGATGAAGGCCGTGGACCTGCTGTTCGAAGTGGGCGGCGGGCGCTCGGTATTCAACGGCTCGGAGCTGCAGGACATCTGGCACGACATCCACATCACCCGGGCTCACGTGGCCAACAACCCGATCCCACTGGCCCGGAACTACGGAAACATGCTGCTGGGGGGCGACAATGCCGACTTCTTCGTCTGAGTCCCACGCACCGGGTATCGGCGGCCTGGGCTACGTGCTCCTGCAGGCCGTCGACCTCGAGGCCTGGCGCGGCTTCGGCACGGGGGTGGTCGGGGCCATGGAGGTGGCGATGCCCCGCCAGTGCCTCGGGCTCAAGATCGACGAGCATCCCTACCGGGTGCTGGTCACCCAGGGTGATGCCGACCGGCTGCTGGCCATGGGCTGGGACATGCGCTCCGCCCAAAACCTGGCGGCCATGCGCGCGCGCCTGGAATCCAAGGGCCTCGAGATCCTGGAGCGCAGTCCGGAAGAGGCCAGCCTGCGCTGCGTCGAATCGCTGTTCGCGGTCAAGGATCCCCTGGGCAACGACGTCGAGTTCTACCACGGCAGGACCGGCTGTGGCGGAGCCTTCGCCTCCCCGATCGGCGTGCCGGGCTTCGTGACCGAGGGCATGGGCCTCGGCCACCTGGTGCTGGCAGCGGCGGGCGCAGAACAAGCCGCCTATACGTTCTATCGCGACACGCTGGGCCTTGGCGACAGCGACACGCTGACCCTGCCACCCATGGCCGAAGGCTACCCCCCCATCCAGGTCAACTTCCTGCACGCGGACAATCCCCGTCACCACAGCCTGGCACTGTGCAACCTGCCGAGCCCCAGCGGCGTCATGCACCTGATGGTGGAGTTGCCCTCCGTGGACGAGGTCGGTCGCTGCCATGACCGGACGCTCGCGGGCGGATGGGGCCTGATGGCCAGCCTCGGCAGGCACTGCAACGACAACATGTTTTCTTTCTACGTGAAGGGACCCGGGGGCATCACCCTGGAAATCGGCAGTGAGGGACGGCAAGTAGACTGGTCGACCGTCGAGCCGACGGTCAGCACCATCCCGGATTACTGGGGCCACGCCTACCAGTTCTGAGGTGCCTCCCACGGCCTTGACGGGCCGCTGGCAATGGCGTAACAAGCTTTCTTTAACAGCAGGCGATCGACGCCGGAGCCGCTGCATTGCGCCGAAAAAAACCCGTCCAGGAACGCGCCAAGGTCACGTCCGACTCCATCCTGGAGGCGGCCGAGATCATCATCGTCAACGAGGGCTACGAGAAGGCCACCACCAACTACATCGCGGAGAAGGCCGGGGTCAGCATCGGGTCGCTATACCAGTACTTTCCCAACAAGGAAGCGATCATTTCGGCGCTCATCGAGCAGCAGGTGTCGCGAGTGTCTATGGGGCTCAGGACCGTGCTTCGCCAGTGCATGGAGCGCCCGCTGGAGGAGGCCAGCGTGATGGCCTACTCGTTCCTCCTGCACAACCTGCGTGAGAAGAAGGAACTGTTCTACCTGCTCCCGAAGCGCTCACCCGAACTCATCGAGCTGACCCACAACCTGTCGGTCGAGCGGTTCACCCACCAGACCGCACTCGCCCTGCTGGAACAGCACCGTGACGAGATCGTGGTGAAAGATCTCGAGAAAGCGCTGGCCATCCTCGAGATCGGCATCCTGGCCAACATCCGCAAGTTCATCCTCGGCGAGCACGTCGACATGACCGACGAGGAATTCGTCCACCTGGTCTCGCGGCTGTCCACCGCGTTCCTCAAGTCCGACATCATGGCCTGAGGCCCCACGGCCTCAGGCGCAGGGTCAGGTCAGAACCTGACCCGACCCTGGACCGCGAGGGTCCTGCCCCGTTCGATCAGCTCGAAATAGGATCCTGACGAGGCGATCACGTCGGTGCTGGAGGCGACCACCTTTTCGTCGGTCAGGTTGTTGCCGACCAGGGCGATGCTCCAGCGGTCATCCGCATCGCCGATGCCGATCCGCAGGCCATACTTCTGCCAGGCGTCCTGCTCCGTGTTGGGATCGCGGTCCACCGCCACGTAGTAAGCGCCCGAGAAGTTGGCCGAGCCAGTGATGGTCAGCTTGAGGTTGCTGCCCAATTCGGTCTCGTAGTCCGCCTGCACGCTCCCCGAGTAGCTGGGTGCAAACGGCGGCGCCTTGCCCGACAGGTCCTGGCTGCAGGGCTCCCCCGCCCCCGCGGCGATGAAGGCCTGCAGGGCGTTGCAGCCGGCATTGCGATAGTTGTCGTACTGGGCATCGAGCAGGGCCAGGCTGGCGCTGAGCCTCAGGCTGTCGTTGGCCTGCCAGACCATCTCAGCCTCCAGGCCCTGGCTGGTGAGGCCGCCCACGTTGGCGATCGAGATGTAGGCGCCGGTCGCCGTGAACTGGGGCACCGCCTGCTGCAGGTCGGTGTAGTCGTTACGGAAGGCCGACAGGTTCAGGGACAGCGAGCGGTCCATCAGGTAGGACTTGATGCCCACCTCGAAGCTGTCCACGGTTTCAGGCTGGAACACCAGCAGGTCCGGATCGCCGGTCAGCTCCACGGCATCGAGACCACCCGCCTTGAAGCCCTCGCTGTACTTGGCGTACATCGACACGTCATCAGACGGCTGGTATTGCAGGGTGATGGAGGGCAGCAACTTGTCGTCCTCCACTCGCCCGGCCGTGGCATGTTCGTTGATGCCGGTGAGCAGCCCCGCCAGGAACTGCAGGATCGGGGCAGGCAGCGGGGTCGAGGTCAGGCCGTAGGGGTCATTGGCCGTGGCGTTGGTGGCCGTGCCGATGCCGGTCTTCTTCGACTTGGTGTAGCGCAAGCCGCCGGTCAACGACCAGGTCTCGGACAGCGGTATCGTCGCCGACCCGAAGGCGGACCAGGCCCGTTCCTCCTGATTGAGGGTCAGGGCGCCCGCCAGGGGCGTGAACGGCAGCAGCGCATCCAGGTCGAAGCCCGGCAGGATGAAGGTGGCGAAGGGGAAGTTCAGGGTCGTGCCGACAGCGAGGTCGGTATCGAGCAGGTAGAGCCCCAGGGTGTGCTGGATCTTGGCATCCGCTGCCGACACCAGCCGGAACTCGAACTCCCGCTGTTCCTGTTCCTCGACCTGGCTATAGGAGACGAAGTCCAGCGGCGTGCCGTCGGTGTCCGCCGAGAGCAGGTAGTCGTACTTGGCAATGGAGGCCTGGGCCACGAAGCCGAGTCCGTTGGCGTTGCTCTTCTCGAGCCTGAACACGTACTCGTCGGTATCAAGGCTGCCCTGCTCCCCCGGGCCGCTGGCGCGGCGATAGTCCAGGTCGGTTTCCTGACCCAGCAGCAGCGCGAAGCCGCAGGAGAAGGTGGTCTCCACCAAAAACGGCGCCGGCGGCGGACAGTTGGTGAGCTGCACCGGAAAGGGTGCCCCGGTGTCCTGCTCACCATGCTCCAGCTTGAAACTGGCCCCCCAGTCATCGGAGATCTTCAGCAGTGAAGACAGGCGGACGAACTTGTCCTCGGTCTCCGGGTTGCGGCCGCCGAGCGCGGTGTTCTTGATGTAACCGTCCATCTCGGAATAGCGGGCCGCGAGGCGTACGCCCAGCTTGCCCGGGACCACCGCCCCGCCGAGGGCCGCTTCTACGGCGGTTTCCTTGGCTTCTACCTCGTAGGAGGCCTGGGCGTAGCCGTCAAACCCTTCGAGCTCCGGCTTGCGGGTGGTCACGCTGAAGGCACCACCGATGGCATTGTTGCCAAAGTAGATCGTCTGCGGCCCGCGCAGCACCTCAATGCGCGCGAGGTCGACCATCGTTGATTGCGCGTAGCGGGAGCGGCCGTGAAACACGCCGTCCACGAAAGTGGGAACCGCCTGCTCAAAACCGGCGTTTGAGCCCGAACTCACGCCGCGGATCGAAATGTTGCCGGCAACCGCGTCCTCGGTGACGAAGACGTTGGGCAGCCAGTCGGCCAGGTCGCCTAGGCCGTTGATCTGCTGGTCCTGCAGGACCTCGCCGGAGACCACCTGGATGGAGATGGGCACGTCCTTGGCCGATTCCTCGCGCTTCTGGGCGCTGACTATGATCTCCTCCAGCATCTGGGCCCTGGCCGGCATGGCCATCGCCACCGCCGTGGCCAAGGCCACCGAACCGCACAGCCGGGACCCCGAGGTTCTCGTCGTCTTCATTTCGCCCCCCCGCGGAACACACAGGTCCGCAATTTTGATAGCCCGAAGATTTATCACGGCGCCCCGGCGATTTTCCGCTCGCAATCGACTCACTTTGTGCTTGGTCCCGGCCGCTCAACGGCCGGTAAAGCGGGGCTTCTCCTTGCGCTGGAAGGCCTCCAGGGCAATCCGGTGGTCATCCAGCAGCTGGGTGACGTTCTCGAAGGCCGCCGCCCGGTCGATGATGGCGTTGGCGGTGACCCGGAGCCCGGCATTGATGGCCGCCTTGGTCCACTTGATGGAGTGGGTTGCCCCGGCGGCCAGGCGAGCAGCCATCTCGGCCACCCGCGCATCCAGTTCCTCCCCGGGAACGGCCTCCGTAATCAGGCCGATGGCAGCGGCCTCCTCCGCCTTGACGGCCTCGCCGGTCAGCAGGTAGCGCCGTGCCCGGGCATAGCCGATCAGCTGCGGCCACATCACGGCCCCGCCGTCCCCCGCCACGAGCCCGATCGAGACATGTGGATCGGCAAAGGCCGAACGGGGCGTGGCATAGACGAAGTCGCAGAACAGGGCGAGCGAGCAGCCGAGGCCTATGGCCGGACCATCCACCTTGGCGATGATCGGCTTTTCGAGGTCGAGCAGCGAGTTCTGGATCCGCCGGTCGCGCTTGATGGCCGCGCTGGTGGCGAAGGCATCCCCGTGCATGGCCAGCAGCCAGTTCAGGTCGCCGCCGGCACAGAAGGCACCGCCCGAGCCCTGCAGGACCACTACATCCACCTCCTCGTCGCCATCGATGTCGACGAAGATCCGCGACAGTTCCTCGTGCAGGCCGGGATTGATGGCGTTGCGTGTCTCCGGGCGATTGATGGTGATGGTCAGGATGCGATCCTGGCAATCGATCCGCAGGCTTTCGTAGTGGGCGTAATTCATGTGTCGGTTGCTCCGCTCGTCACTTCTCTTCTACCGGCACGAGGCCGAGGCGCTCGATCATCCGGTCTTTCAGGATGAACTTCTGGACCTTGCCGGAGGGCGTCAGCGGGAACTCGTCCACGAACTCGACGTACTCCGGCACCTTCCAGCGGGAAATGCGCTGGGCGCACCAGTTGCGGATCTCGCCGGCAGTGGCCGTGCTGGCCCCACGCCGCCGGATGACCGCGCAGGCCACCTCGCCATAGCGCGGATCGGGCACCCCGACCACCGCCACGTCCATGATCGCCTCGTGCTCGCGCATGTAGGCCTCGATCTCCACCGGTGAGAGGTTCTCGCCACCGCGGATGATCATTTCCTTGCTGCGCCCGACGATGGCGACATAGCCGTCCTCGTCCATCCGGGCCAGGTCGCCAGAGGCTATCCAGCCGTCCTGCGGCTCGCCCCGCCCCTCGCTGGCCCCGTAGCCGTTCATGGCGCCCGGCCCGCGGTAGCACAGTTCGCCGACCGCGCCGCGCGGCACCGCGCGCCCCTCGGCATCGCGGATCAGCACGCTGACGCCCTGCAGGGGCTGCCCGCTGGTGGCGGTCTTCTTGTCGTCGGAATCCTCGGCGTGGGTGGTGGCGGTCACACCGGAGGTCTCGGTCTGGCCATAGCAGTTGACCACCTCGGCGCCAAACTGCTCGCGACAGCGCAGCAGCAGGTCGCGCGTGACCGGGGCGCCACCGGTGATGATGCTCCGCAGCGCCGAAAAATCCCGGTGGGCAAAGCTGGGATCCTCGAGCATGGCAATGAGCATGGTGGGCACGCCGATGAAGGCCGTGCAGCGCTCCCGCTCGAGGATGTCGAGCGTGGCCTGCGGCTTGAAGATGAACAGCGGCAGCGCGGTGGCGCCGTTCAGGCA
>JAURMS010000166.1 GCA_030830595.1 Gammaproteobacteria bacterium
ACGATGTGGTAGCGGCCATCGGCGCAGGTCACGGGATAGGAATACACCACGCCCTCGGGGATGCCGTAGCTGCCGTCCGACGGGATGGCCATGCTCACCCAGTCGCCGGCAGCGCTGCCTAGTGACCAGGTCCGGATGTGATCGATGGCCGCGGAGGCGGCCGAGGCGGCAGACGATGCACCGCGTGCCTTGATGATGGCCGCGCCCCGCTGCTGCACGGTGGGGATGAACGTCTCGCGATACCAGTTGGCATCCACCAGCGACGTGGCGGCCTTACCGTCAACGGTGCAATGGCCAATGTCCGGATACTGGGTGGCGCTATGGTTGCCCCAGATGGTCATGCGGCGGATGTCGTTCACGTGCGTACCGGTCTTTTCAGCGAGCTGCGACAGCGCGCGGTTGTGGTCGAGGCGGGTCATGGCGGTGAATTGCCCGCGATCGATGTCCGGTGCGTTGGAGGCGGCAATCAGCGCGTTGGTGTTGGCGGGGTTGCCCACCACCAGCACCTTGATCTGGCGGCTGGCCACTTCGTTGATGGCCTTGCCCTGCGCGGAGAAGATCTGAGCATTCGCCATCAGCAGGTCCTTGCGTTCCATGCCCGGGCCGCGCGGGCGCGCACCCACCAGCATGGCCACGTCGGCGTCCTTGAAACCCACCTTCGCATCGTCCGTGGCCACCACCTTGTTCAGGGTGGGGAAGGCGCAGTCGGCCAGCTCCATCACCACGCCGTTCAGGGCGCCCAGCGCCGGCGTCACCTCCAGCAGGTGCAGGTTCACGGGCTGGTCGGCGCCGAGCATCTGGCCGCTGGCCACACGAAAGGCGAGGGCGTAGCCGATCTGTCCTGCGGCGCCGGTGATGGTGACGGTAACGGGCTTTTTCATGGTCTGGGATTCCGTTGGCGGGTGACTGATAACCATTTCTGGGGTATCCCAGAAAACTGGCCCGCGATTCTAGCAAAGCAGTCCTGTGCAAACCGCCGCCCTAACCCCCTGATTTCCATCCCCAAGCCCTATACGTACAAGTACGAATCCGAAAGTGCTTGCTTCTGTTCGGGTGTTATAGTTTACTACAACACCAGAGGGGTAACCCAACCTAATATTTCGGAGACTGACATGTATCGCTCGAATCATTCCCTAAGCCGCCGTGCCGCCATCGTGACGGCAGTTGTCGCGATCTTCCTTGGAAGTGGCTGGATGTTTGCCTATAGCCAGGAAGCTGAACTGCCCCAGGGCATCGTCGAAGTCGGCCCGCTGACGGCCGTCGAGGCGCCTGCCACTGCTGCACTGCTCTAGCTTGCTGCTAGATTAGCCAGCCGGTACACCCGAGCAGCGGAACACCCCATGGACACACCCTGGAACGACAGCCAGCCCATCTACCGGCAGTTGCGTGACCGGGTAGTGGCCATGATCCTCGAGGGCACCCTCAAGGACGGGGATCCGCTGCCCTCGGTCCGTAGCGTCGCTGCGGAGTACCGGCTGAATCCCCTCACCGTGCTCAAGGCCTACCAGCAACTGGTGGACGAGAGCCTGGTGGAAAAGCGCAGGGGCCTCGGCATGTTCGTGCTGGAAGGCGCCTGCCGCAGCCTGCTGCGTGGCGAGCGCGAGCGCTTCCTGGAAGATGAATGGCCGCGGGTGCTGGCCACCATCCAGCGCCTCGGGCTTGATCCCGTGGAGTTGCTCGGCGCAGAGACCGTCAAGGAGACAAAAGGTGACTGACCTGATCGAGGCCCGCGGACTCGCGCGGAGTTTCGGTTCCACCCGTGCGCTCGATGGCGCCACGTTCCGGGTGGGAGAGGGGCGCATCGTGGGCCTGATCGGCCCCAACGGCGCCGGCAAGACCACGGCGCTCAAGGCCATCCTGGGCCTGTGCCGTTACGAGGGCGAGCTGAAGGTGCTCGGCCGCGATCCATTCAAGGAGCGCCACCAGCTGATGCAGGAGGTGTGCTTCATTGCGGATGTGGCCGTGCTGCCGCGCTGGATGCGGGTAGACCAGCTGGTCGAGCTGACTGCCCACACGCACCCGCGCTTTCGCCGCGAGATCTGCGAAGACTTCCTGAAGCGCACCGACATCAAGCGCAACAGCCGAGTGCGGCAGCTCTCCAAGGGCATGATCACCCAGCTGCATCTGGCGCTGATCATGGCCATCGACGCGCGCCTGCTGGTGCTGGACGAGCCGACCCTCGGCCTCGACATCCTCATGCGCAAGCAGTTCTACGACACGCTGCTGAACGAGTACTTCGACGGGCACCGCACCATCCTGGTGACCACCCACCAGGTCGAGGAAGTGCAGAACCTGCTTACCGACCTGCTGTTCATCCATCGCGGGCGCATCGTGCTCGATGCCAGCATGGACGCGGTCAGCTCGCGCTTCCTGCACCTGGAGGCCAAGCCGGATCGCGCCGACGAGGCTCGCGCCCTCGGACCCATTGCCGAGCGCAAGGGACTCGGGCGCATTCACATGATCTTTGATGGCGTGGAGGCCGCGCGCCTCGCGCCCTTCGGCGAACTCGGTACCCCCTCGGTGGCCGACCTGTTCGTCGCCATGCTGCAGGGAGACCGCGCATGAACACGCTCACCTGGCTGATCCGCCGCGAAATCTGGGAACACCGCGCTATCTGGATGGTGCCTGCCGCCATCCTGGTCCTGCTGCTGGCAGCGTCCGTGACCGGACACATCGCGCTCGGGCCCCTCAATCTCATGGAATTCGAGGCCGGCCAGCGGCAGCTGGAGGGCATTCCTGCCGAGGAGCGCGGGCTCGCCGTCGCCGTCGTCATGGCCGTGATCATCGGGTTTTTCCTGGCCGTCATGTCCTTCGTGGGCACCTTCTATGCCCTGGATGCGCTGTATGCGGATCGGCGCGATCGCAGCGTGTTGTTCTGGAAGTCCATGCCGGTGTCCGATCTCGAGACGGTGCTCTCCAAGCTGCTGACCGCCGCGGTGGTGATTCCGCTGGTCGGCCTGCTGGCGGGCTTCCTCGGATTCCTGGTGATTGCTACCGGCGTCTCGGTGAAGCTCGGCCTGGCCGGGGGCTCGGCCAGCCTGTTCTGGATGCCCGGCACCATGTTGCAGGTGCTGGCCACCATGACCGGCCTGGTGTTCACCTACATGCTGTGGCTGCTGCCGGTGATCGCCTGGCTGATGCTGGCTTCCGCCTGGGCCCCGCGCGCGCCCTTCTTGTGGGCCTCGCTGCCGGTGTTCGCGGCCGGCACGCTGGAAAACCTGGCCTTCGGCAGCGAGCGTGTGTTTGAACTGGCCGGCTATCGCCTGATGGGCGCGCCCGAACGCCTGTTCACCGGCCCCGGTGGCGACTGGCGTACGCTGGCCGAAGGTGAAATCTTCACCCGCGTCTTCGGCCTGCTGGCCTCCCCCGACATGTGGCTGGGGTGGGTCGCGGCTGCCGGCCTGATCGCCGCCACCATCTGGGTGCGGCGTTATCGGGAAGAGTCGATTTGAATACGAGTTTATGGTGAGCGGGACTCGCCGCTAGATTCACTTGGGCAAAGCCCGGAACTCCGGGAGAGGTGCCTGAGTGACGACCCAAGCCTTCCTGCCGATCAGGCGAACAATCTTCTCCGAGGAACACGAGCTGTTCCGCAGCAGCGTCCGTCGCTTCATGCACAGCGAGGTGATCCCGAACCTCGATAAGTGGAACCGCCAGGGCTACACCGACCGCGACGTGTGGCTGGCCGCCGGGCGCGAGGGGCTGCTGTGTGTCACGGTACCCGCGGAGTACGGCGGCGCCGACGCCGACCGCAAATGCAGCGCCGTGCTGGTGGAAGAGCAGCAACGCGCCAACGCCGCCGGTCCCGGCTTCACCATGCATTCGGAGATCGTGGCTGGCTATATCAACCGCTTCGGTACCGAAGAGCAGAAAAGCACCTGGCTGCCGCGGATGGCCCGCGGTGAGGCGATTGGTGCGCTGGCCATGACCGAGCCCAAGGGCGGCTCCGACGTCAGGGCCATCAGCACACGCGCCAACCGGGTGGGCGACGAGTACGTCCTCAACGGCGCCAAGACCTTCATCACCAATGGCTTCATCAGCGACCTGATCGTGGTGGCCGTCAAGACCGACAAGCGCGACGGCTCCTCCGGCCTGTCCCTGCTGCTGGTCGAGGCAGATCGCGAAGGGGTCAGCAAAAGCCAGCCGCTGGACAAGATAGGGCAGAAGGCGCAGGACGCCGCCGAGCTCTTTTTCGACGATGTGCGGGTGCCGCGTTCCAACCTTCTGGGCGACGAGGGCAAGGGCATGCATTACCTGATGCAGGAACTGGCCTGGGAACGGCTGATGATTGCCATCCGCTCGGTAGCCGGTTGCGAGATTGCCCTTGAGAATACCGTCGACTACGTGAAGTCGCGCCAGGCTTTTGGTAAGGCGATCATCGAGTTCCAGAACACCAAGTTCAAGCTGGCCGAGTGCAAGACGGAGACCCAGGTGGCCCGGGTCTATGTCGATCACTGCATCGAACTGGCCTCTGCCAATGAGCTGGATCCGGAGTCCGCTGCGATGGCCAAGTGGTGGTGCACGGAACTGCAGAACCGGGTGCTGAACGAGTGCCTGCAGCTGCATGGTGGCTATGGCTACATCCTGGAGTATCCGGTCGCCCGCGCCTGGATTGACGCCCGCGCGCAGATGATCTACGGCGGGACCAACGAGATCATGAAAGAGATCATTTCCCGGAGCTTCTGACGGTCATGGCCAACCAGGACTTCCCGGAGCAGGACGGCGCGGCGCTGGTGATCGGCGGCAGTGGCGGGATTGGCCGTGCGATCTGTGCGGCCCTCGCCGCGGCCGGCACCGACGTGGCCCTGACTTACCGCTCGAATGCCGGAGCCTCTGCGGAAGTGGTTGCCCAGGTGGAGGGCCTGGGCCGGCAGGCGCTCGCGCTGCCCATGGCGCTCGAGGATGCAGCGGGCGTCAAGGCCGGGATCGAGCGCGTGCTGGAACGATTCGGGCGGGTTCACACCGTCGTGAATGCCGCAGGCTCGCACATCCCGATGAAGTTCATCAGCGCGATTGCCCCCGATGAATTCGCGGCGGTGATGAACGCCGACGCCAACGGCTTCTTCAACCTCGTCCACGCGACCCTGCCGCACCTGCGAAAGCAGGGCGGGAGCTATGTGGCCATCACCACCGCGGGCCTCAGCCGCTGGCCTACCAAGGATGCGCTGTCGGTGGCACCCAAGGCTGCCATTCATGCGCTGGTCACCGGCGTGGCCAGGGAAGAGGGGCGTCACGGCATCCGCGCCAACACGGTCGCGCTCGGCCTGATCGATGCCGGCTTGTTCCTGAAGCTGAAGGGCACCGCCTACGACGACAGCTACCTGCAGGCCGCGCTGCGCAACTCCGCGCTCAAGCGCCTCGGGACTGCCGAGGAGGTGGCCGAAGCGGTGCTGTTCTTCGCCTCCCACCGCGCGCGCTTCGTCACCGGCCAGTCCCTGACCCTCGATGGCGGATACAGCCTCTAGCCCAATGACTGCCTACCTCATCGGTCGCCTCAGGGTGCGTAACTGGAGCTGGTACAAGGAGTACCGGAGCATCACGGAGTCGCTGGTGGAGGAGTATGGTGGCATGTACCTGGTCAAGGGCGGCAATGGCGAGTCGCTGGAGGGCAGCGAGCCGCCCGGCGATGCCACCGTCCTGATCGTCTTTCCCGATCGCGCCGCGATCCATGCCTGGTACAACGACCCGCGTTACGCACCCATGAAGGCACTCAGGGAGAAGTACGGGGTCCTGTGCGATCTCAAGATCGTCGACGGCCTGTACGACTGATTACTTCCTGAGCTTCAGCAGCGAGCAGATGTTGTTCTTCTGGATGGCCGAGGAGCCGCCGAGGATGGGCATGACCAGGATGTCGCGGACGTGGCGTTCCATGTCGAAGTCGCGCACGTAGCCGTAGGCCCCCATCACCTGCTGGCAGGACAACACGATGTCCCGCGCTGTATCGCAGACGAACAGCTTGGCCATGGCGGTTTCCACCGCAGCGGGCTCGTCCCGGTCCAGCTGCCGCGCCGTCTGGTAGGTGAGGCAACGGCAGGCGTACAGCCGGGTCTTGGCCTCGGCCAGCATGTGCCGGACCGACTGGAAGGAGGAGATCGGCTTGCCGAACTGTTCGCGCTCCTCGGCGTACCGCCAGGCCTCATCAACGGCCGCGGTGGCGATGCCGAGCGCCATGGCCGCCACCTCCAGCTTCTCGATGTCGAGCCCCGGGCCGACCAGCATCGGCCAGCCGCGGTTCAGGCCGTCCTTGCCGCCCACCACATGGTCGAGTGGCACGGCCACCTCGGCAAAGCTGACGTCATAGGTGCCGGTGCCCTTGAGCCCGAGGGTGTCCTGCGCCGTGTAGGTGATGCCCGCGGTCTCGGTAGGCACCAGCACCAGGCTGAGGTTGCGATGCCGCTCCTCGCGGGGACCGGTTCGCACGAGCGTATAAATGTACTGGGCGATCCTGGCGCCCGAGCAGAAGCGCTTGCTGCCGTTGATGACGAGCATCTCGCCATCCACCCGGCCGGTGCAGCGCACCGCGGCCACGTCCGCCCCCACGTCCGGCTCGCTGATGCCGTAGGCGAAGATCAGGCCTTCTTCGACCACCCTCGGCAGCAGCGTCTGCTTTTGCTGCTCGCTGCCCACTTCCGCGAGGTTCAGGCCGGCATAGCAGGCCGACTGGATGTAGGGCCCGGCGACCGCCATGCTGCGCGCCGAGAGCAGCTCGATGACGGTGACGATGGCCTCGATGTCGCGGCCCGCTCCGCCGTAGGCTTCCGGGACGGCCAGGGCCATCAGGCCGAGCTCGGCGAGCTTGCGGTGCACCTCGAGCGGGAAGTGGTTGTCCCGGTCCCACTGCCGGGCGGCCTCGAGCGGCATCTCGCGCTCGATGAAGCGCTCGAGCGTGTCGCGCAGCATGCCCAGGTGCTCGGACGACTGAGAAGTTCCCACGACCCCAATCTAGGGAGGGGCTGCCTCAGTTGAAACTCGCATCCCGCCCCTGCCTTGGCCGGCAAAAACACGAGTGATAGTTGAGTGCGCGCGCGCCTAGTCTGGTGCCAGGCATGGGGGACAGCAGGTAGCCGCTCGTGAGCACCAACGACGCGACGCTTTCGGAGTGGCTGGCCGAAGGGGCCGGCGAACCCGCGCTGGAGCTGACGCTCGCCGGCGCGTTGGCGCAGGCCGCCGCACAGTGGCCGGAGCGCGAGGCGGTGGTCTATCGGCACCAGCCGGGCCTTGCCGAGGTGGCCTGGACCTATCGCGAGCTGGACGTGCTGGTCTCGCGCCTGGCCTCGGCGCTGCATGCGCATGGCTATGCGCCGGGCGACCGGATTGCGATCTGGGGGCCCAACCATCCGGAGTGGATCCTGCTGGAGTATGCGGCGGCCCGGGCCGGGCTCGTCATCGTGGCGCTCAATCCGCTCTACCGCAGCCGGGAACTCGAGTTCACCCTGAACGACTCGGCCGCCG
>JAURMS010000167.1 GCA_030830595.1 Gammaproteobacteria bacterium
GACGCGGTCTGCAATCGGCCATCCATGATCGACTATGCCAGCGGCTACATGCTGTCCCGTTCCGTGATGGAGTGGTTCTGGGAGTGTTTCCTGGAGCACCCCAGCCATGGCGACGACCCGCTGGCCTCGCCAGTGCGCACCGCGAACCTCCAGGGCATGCCACCCGCTACGGTCATCACCGCCGAGTACGATGTGCTGCGCGACCAGGGCGAGGAGTATGCGGACCGCCTGCGGGCGGCCGGTGTGCCCGTGGTTTCGAGGCGCTACCTGGGCATGATCCATGGCTTTGCCACCATGCCCCACGTCACGGGCATTGCCGACCGGGCGATTGCCGATGTGGCGCTCGATATCCGGCATGCCCTGGGCGGGTCGGCCGATGGCGTGGAGGCCGAGAACATCGCTCGTGCCCAGCGTCTCTATGGCGCCGCCATGACCGCTGACTGGGCCACGGTGGAGGCACTGGTGGCGCCCGCCTGTCGGATCGAGGAGTCCTCCGGGCTGCCTTTCGCGGGGGTCTACGTCGGTCCTCAGGGCCTGCAGGACCTGTTCATCAAGGTGGGTGGCATGGTCACCATCCTCGACGTGCGCCTTAAGCCCATGATTGCTTCAGGCGATACGGTGGTGGTGCCCATCGACCTGGTGCTTGATGATGGCGGCCAGCCGGCTCATATCCCGGTCGTCGAGGTCCTGCGTTTCGAGAACGGACAGGTGGTGGAACTCACCCCGTATTATTTCGACACCAACAAGGTCACGGCGATTGCGGCAGCCCGCGGCTGAGAGCGTGACGTCGCGATCGATGGAGGAGGGCTGGCTGACCGGAGCCGATGGCAACCGGCTGGCCTTTCGTCGCTTCGAGGCTGCAGGTGGGCATCCAGTGCTGTTGCTGCATGGCGGCGGCCAGTCAGGGCGGGCCTGGTGGCGGGCGGCTGAATGGCTTGCGGCCCGTGGCCACGCCAGTTTCATCTTTGACCAGCGTGGTCACGGTGACAGCGAATGGCTGGAGAGCGGGCGCTACGCCCTGGACGACTTCAAGGACGATCTCGATCTTGCGCTCGAGCACTGGGGCCGGCCCTGTGTGCTGGTCGGTTCTTCCCTCGGGGGCCTCGTCTCGCTGCTTTCGACCGGCAATGGCCACCGGCTGATCTCCGGGCTCGTGCTGGTGGACACCGCGCCCCAGCTGAACGAGGCGGAAGTGCACCGGCTGATCCGGTTCCTGTCCGGTGGCGGAGCTGAAGGCTTCGATTCCCCGGAGGCGGCCGCGGAGCATATGCGGGCATTCTTTCCCGAGCGCCCCGTGAAGACCGCCTCCGTGATGGCCGGACTGTTCCGGGACCCGGCCGGTCGCTGGCGCTGGCGCTGGGACCTCCGGATGATCCTGGGTGAGCGCAACTCGGTGGGCTTACCGCATCAGGATCGCATGCACGAACTGGCGAAGAAGATCACCGTTCCGGTGCTGCTGCTGAGGGCCGGGCGCAGCGACCTGGTGTCCGATGCGGCCGTCGAGCGGCTCAAGCGCTGCACGCCACAGCTGGAACTCGACCTGCTCGAGGACTCGGATCATATCGTGGGCGGCGCCGACGGCGAGATGATCATGGAGCGTATCCTGCCGTTCATCGAGAGATGCGGCCGGCAGCGAGCGGGAGGGGGAGCATGAAACACCGCACGATCGGGGAGGGGCTGCGCCTTGCGGTGCAGGCAAATCCACAGGGCGAGGCCATCCTCATCGGTCGGCAGCGACTGAGTTTTGCGGAGCTACGGACGCGGGCTGCCGAGGTGGCGGCCGGCTTGCGTCGGCTGGGTGTCCAGCCGGGCGATCACGTTGGCATCCTGATGCCGAATAACCTCGAGTACCTGCTGCTCTTTCACGGGTGCGCCCTGCTGGGCGCTGCGGCGGTGCATTTTAACTCACGCTATCGGCGCGAAGAACTCCGCTACGTGATCCAGGACTCCGGGATCAAGCGCCTGTTCACCTCAGCGATGCAGCGCGAGTTTGCTGACTACGAGGTCATGCTGAAGGACATCTATCCGGCCCTTGCGGACTGGAACGGCAGCGACCGGCTGGCACTGTCCGAGGCCCCCGCGCTGGAGGCCATTCACCTGTTGCATGGCCCTACCCAGCACTCCTGGCCGGGTTGGGAGGCGCTGGCCGGAGCAGGACAGTTGCCCGAGAACGAATTTTGCGCCGACCCTGAGCGGATCGCCCTGATCATGTATACCTCCGGCACCACCGCACAGCCCAAGGCCTGCCTGCTTTCGCACCGCGCGCTTGAGTTCTGCGGGCAGGGGCTCGCCGAGCGCTGGCAGATGGGGCCTGCGGATCGCTTCTGGGACCCGCTGCCGTTTTTTCACATGTCGACCATCCTGCCCCTGGCCGCGTGTCGCGCGAGCGGCGCGGCGTTCATCGGGCAGGAGCACTTTGATGCTGGAGAGTCGGTTCGGGAAATTGCCGAGGAGGCTGCCACGATCCTGTTCCCTTCGTTTCCCACCCTCACCAACGCGCTGTTCACCCATCCCGAGTACGCCCCCGAGAAATTCGCCAGTGTGCGGATCGTCAACAACGTGGGCCCTGCAGACCTCCTGCGACGCTTCGCGGACGCCTTGCCGGCGGCCTCGCATGTGTCTGCCTACGGCTTGACCGAGGCGGGTGGGGTGATCGCCTTCAATCACCCGGATGACACCCTGGAGCAGCGCACCACCACCTCGGGACAGGTCTTCGACGGCGTGGAGGTGAAGGTGGTCGATCCCGACACGCTCGAGGACAAGCCTGCCGGGGAGGTGGGAGAGATCCTGATCCGTGGGCCGTCCATGTTCAGTGGTTACCTCAACGCGCCGGAGAAGACCGCCGAGGTGACCGCCCCGGGCGGCTGGCTCAGGAGTGGCGACTTGGGCGCACTCGTGGAGGGAGGCCGCATCCGCTACGTCGGGCGCCTCAAGGACATGCTGAAAGTGGGCGGCGAGAACGTGGCGGCCATCGAGATCGAGGGTCAACTCTGCCAGCACCCGTCGATCCGCATGGCGCAGGTGGTGTCCGCGCCGGACGAACGCCTGGTCGAGGTGCCGGCGGCCTTCATCGAACTGGAGCCGGGTGCTCGCCTTGAGCGCGAGGCCGTGGTCGAGTTCCTGCGTGGCCGCATCGCCAGCTTCAAGATTCCGCGTTACGTGGCCTTTGTCACCGAGTGGCCCATGAGCGCCACCAAGATCCAGAAGTTCAAGCTGCGCGCCATGATTGATCCGGCCGACCGGATCGAGATCCAGCGCAAGCCGTGATCCCGGGCCCGGACACACTTCAGGCCCTGGCTGGCTGGGAGGGACCCAGCAGCCATGACGTCGAGCCATGGCGCTGCCCGCGGACCCAGGTCTGGGTGGTGGAATCGGACGCGCTGGTGCGTGAGGTGCTGTCCCACCCTGAACACTATTCGAGCAAGGTCTCACTCTCCGCGCTCGACCCTGGTTTCCCGGCAGCGGAGGTGGAAGCTATCCACCGTGCTGAGGGGGTGCGGTTTACCCGCACACTGCAAACCAACGATTCGCCCGACCATCGCCGTTTTCGCTCGCTGGTGGATAAGGTGTTCACGCCAAGCCGTGCTGAGGCAATAGCACCGGAGATTCGTGGTCTATGCCGTGAGCTCTTGTCAGCCTGGCCCGGCGGCTTGGTCTTTGATGCCGTGGCCGGCTACGCCATGCCCTTGCCGCTGGAATTGATCGCGCAGCAGCTCGGTGTGCCCCGCGAGGATCATGCCTTGTTGCGCTCCTGGTCGGACGCGGCCATCACCGCCATCGGACTGGGTGCGACTCGTGAACAGCACCTTGATGCCGCCCGGCAGGCGGCCGCTTTTCAACGCTACTTTCGCGGAGTCCTGGGCGATCCGTTGCGGAGGCCCGAAGGCAGCCTGATCGCGCTGATTGCCGCAGCCGCCGGCGAGGAGGGTTCCCGACTCGATGAAGCAGAGCAACTCTCCCTGCTGCATACGCTCATGATCGCAGGCCACGAGACGACCGCCTCGACGCTCGCCTCTGCGATGCTGGCGCTGGCCACCTGCGAGGGCCTGATGGATCGCCTGCGCGGTGAAGGTGCTCTGGTGAAGCGCTTCGTGGAAGACGTGCTGCGGATCCATGCGCCCGTGCAGGGCCTGTTTCGCAGGGTGCGAGAGCCGGCCAGGCTGGGTGACGTGGACCTGGCCGCCGGCGACCTGCTATGCCTGCGGCTGGGGGCGGCCAATCGGGATCCGGCGCGGCATGCCTCAAGCGAGCTCTCGAGCGTGCCCATGGGTGGCCTGAATCACCTGTCCTTCGGCCTTGGCCTGCACCACTGCATCGGGGCGGCGCTGGCCCGCAAGGAGCTCGTGCTGGCCGTCGAGGCCCTGCTGGGGCGCTTCCAGTCCCTGCGCCTCGCCGTGCCGCTGGAGTCGCTCGGTTACACTCGCAGCGTCATGACCCGCGGACTCATTGCCCTGCCCCTGATAGGAGTCGAACATGCTGCGTAGCAGCCTCGCGGATTCGGACATCGTGCTTGCGCTTGGTCGCCGCACCCCTTTTGGGCGCTTCGGCGGCGGCCTTCGCGAGGTCAGCCTGACCGAGGCCTCGGTGCACGCAGCACGAGCGACAGCCGAGGCGGCGGGCCTGCCGTTGACGGCCTTCGATCACTTCGTGTTCGCCACCACCGTCCCCACTGATCGAGACTCCCTGTTCGCTCATCGGGCCATCTGTGTGGCCACCGGCTTTCCCCTCGAGACCAGCGCACTGGGGGTGGTGCGGGCCTGCGGCTCCGGCCTGCAGGCACTCATCTCGGCGGCCCATCAGGTGATGGACGGCTCCAGCGCCGTGGCCATGGCCGGGGGGGCGGAGATGTTCAGCCGCGTGCCCTATGCCGTGACCACGGCCCGCTGGGGGCACAAGCGCGGAACACAACTGCTGGAGGACATGCTCGACTGGGCCTATCGCTGCCCTACCACGCTGGCCTACATGGGCGAGACGGCAGAGCGGCTGGCGGCCGATTACGGCTACGACCGGCGCGCCATGGACGAGTGGGCGGTGATGAGCCAGGCACGCGCACAGCAGGCGATCGCCTCGGGTTTTCTGGGTGCACAGATTGCCCCCATCCCCACGCCCGATGGCCTGCTCGATCAGGATGAAAGTCCGCGAGCGGGCATGACCCTCGAGCGGCTGGCCGCCCTGAAGCCTGCTTTCTCCGAGTCAGGGCCGGTGACGGCCGGTAACGCTTCGCCGGTGTCAGACGGCGCGGGATTCATGGTGGTGGCCGATCGGCAGGCGTTGCTGGCAGCCGGCGGACAGCCCGCGGCGCGCCTGCTGGGTTGGGCTTCGGTCGGTGTGGCCCCCGAACTCATGGGCCACGGCCCGGTGCCGGCCATCGAGAAATTGCTGAGGCGCCACGGCCTGGGCGTGGGCGACATCGATTACTGGGAAATCAACGAAGCCTTTGCCGCGGTGACCCTCCATGTCGAGCGTCAATTGGGTGTGCCGCGCGAGCGAACCAACCTCTATGGCGGGGCCATTGCCGTGGGGCACCCTCCAGGCGTGACCGGCATCCGCATGACGCACACCGCGATCCAGCACCTGCAGTCAGTGGGGGGCGGACGGGCGGTCATGGCCATGTGCCTGGGGTCGGGGCAAGGCATGGCGGTACTCATCGAGGTCTGAGGAGAACACGACATGGCGAGGTTGCGGGGCAAGACGGCGCTGGTGACCGGCGGCGGCAGCGGCATTGGCGAGGGCGTGGCGGCGGCCTTTGCCCGTGAGGGGGCCTGCGTGGTGGTGACCGACCTCGATGGCGCGGCAGCCGCACGGGTGGCGGCCGCCATCGTCGCCGAGGGCGGCAGGGCGGTGGGGCTGGCGCAGGACGTCACCCGCGAGCAGGACTGGGATGTGGCCATCGAGCGTGCGCTGGGGGAGTTCGGCGGCCTCTCGGTGCTGGTCAACAATGCGGGTATCGCGCCGAGCGCCGATCCCATTGAAACGCTGTCACTGGCGGATTGGCGCCGGACCATGGCGGTGAACCTCGACGGCGTGTTCCTGGGTACTCGGGCAGGCATCCGGGCCATGAAGGCCGGCGCGGCCGGGTCCATCATCAATATTTCGTCGGTGTACGGGCTGGTGGGAACCACCCGCGCGCCGGACTACGTGGCCGCCAAGGGCGCGGTGCGCCTGTTGAGCAAGGCGGCGGCGCTGGAGTGCGCCGAGGCGGGTTACCGCATCCGGGTCAATTCACTGCATCCGGGCTTCATCGACACGCCGATGCTGGAGCGTGGTCTCGCGCAGATGAGTCGCAAGGGCATCGTGCCTGATCCTGCCACCGGTAAGGCTGCCATCACCGGCATGCACCCGATCGGCCGGCTGGGCACTCCAACGGACGTGGCGGCTGCCGCCATCTACCTCGCCAGTGAAGAGTCAGCCTTCATGACCGGCGCCGAACTGGTCGTTGACGGAGGCTATACCGCTCGCTGAACCTTGCCCTGCGGACCGTCAGGCTCGAGTACGAAGCCCTCGTAGCCGCGATCGGCGATGCCCTGGCAGTGATCGCGGTACGGCCCGACGCCGCCGACGTAGGGCATGAACATCCTCGGCTTGCCGGGAATGTTCGCGCCGACGTACCAGGAATTGGCCTTGGGGAACAGCGTCGTGTCGGCCACCTCGGTGACGTGGCGCATCCAGTCGGTCTCGGCCGCGGCATCGGCCTCGATACTCTTCAGTCCATGCTCGCGCAGGTAGGCCATGGCATCCGTGACCCACTCAACGTGCTGCTCGATCGAGACCACCATGTTGCTCAGCACCGAGGGGCTGCCCGGACCGGTCATCATGAAGAGATTCGGGAAACCCGCGGAGGCCAGGCCCAGGTAGGCCGAGGGACCGCTCGACCACTTGTCCTGCAGGGTGAGGCCATCGCGGCCCTCGATCTCGATGCCGAGCAGGGCGCCTGTCATGGCATCGAAGCCGGTGGCAAACACCAGGCTGTCCAGTTCGTAGTCGCCCGCTTCAGTGTGCAGGCCCTTTGGCGTGATTTCCACGATGGGCGCCTTGCGCACGTCCACCAGCGTCACGTTGGGGCGGTTGTAGGTGGCGTAGTAGTGGGTGTCGACGCAGATGCGCTTGGTGCCGATCGGGTGGTCGGTCGGGCACAGCAAGTCGGCCACGGCCGGATCCTTGACGATCTCGCGGATCTTGCCGCGCACGAAGTCGGCCGCCGTGGCGTTGGCCTCCTCGGTGACCAGCAGGTCGGCAAAGGCCTGCAAGGTGCGGGTGGCGCCGCCGTACTGCCACGCGGCCTCGAAGCGCTTTTGCCGCTCCTCCGGTGGCGTCGCCAGCGCAGAGTCGGCCGTCATTTCCACCGGCACGCCGAAGAAGGAGGCCCTCGCGGCCGCGCGGTGCTCCGGATAGCGCGCCTTCAGTGAGCGCTGAAAAGACTGATCGATGGGCCCGTTGTGGGCCGGGATGCTGAAGTTGGGCGTGCGCTGGAACACGAACAGCTGGCTGGCCTGCTCGGCGATCTTGGGAATGGCCTGGATGCCGGTGGAGCCGGTGCCGATCACACCCACCCGCTGGCCGGTGAAGTCCACGCCCTCCTTGGGCCACTGCGCGGTGTGGTACCACTTGCCCTGGAAGGATTCGATGCCCTTGAAGGGTGGCAGCCGCGGGGTCGACAGGCAGCCGGTTGCCATGATGCAGAACGCCGCCTGCAGCGTGTCGCCGGATTCAGTCCTGACCTTCCACGTGCCGGTCTCCTCCTGCCAGCGGGCCGACTTCACCCGGGTGTGAAAATGAATGTCGCGGCGCAGGTCGAAGCGGTCAGCCACGTGCTGCAGATAGCGCAGGATCTCGGGCTGGGCCGGGTAACGCTCGGTCCAGTTCCACTCCTGCTCGAGCTGTTTGTCGAAGCCGTAGGAGTACTCCATGCTCTCGACATCGCAGCGCGCGCCTGGGTAACGGTTCCAGTACCAGGTGCCGCCCACGTCGCTGCCGGCTTCCAGTACCACGGTGCTGAAACCCATCTTGCGCAGCCGGTACAGGAGGTAGAGCCCGGAGAAGCCCGCTCCCACCACGATGACGTCGAAAGCTCTGGGTGCCTGCTGGTTCATATCGACCCCTGGGTCCTGTGCATACAAGACGAGTGAAGTGTAGGATTTCCGTAATCATAGCCCCGCTTCGAGAGGAAAATACATGCGCCTCGTAATCCCGCTGGCTGCCGCCCTGATGACCGTCCTGCCGCCAGGAATCGCGCTGGCGGCCCCGGATGCGGAGTGGACGGCCTACGGTCGTACCCCGGACGAGCAACGCTTCAGTCCACTGGAGCAGGTCAATGCCGACAACGTCGAAGGCCTGGGTCTCGACTGGGCCCTCGACTTGCCAGATGCCACGACGCTGGTCAGTACTCCATTGATGGTCAACGGGGTGATCTATTTCTCGGGCGACAGGGCCATCGTACGCGCGGTGGACGCGCGCACCGGAAAATTGCTCTGGGTGCATGACCCGCAAGCCTGGAAACATTCCCCGCGCGGCATCGCCTTCGGTTGGAGTTCCAATCGTGGTATTGCCTACGAGGAGGGCCGGATCTTCGTGGGTGCGACGGATGGCCGGGTGGTGGCCCTCGATGCAGAGAGCGGCGAGGTGCTATGGGCGGCTCGCAGTTTTCCCGTGGGCGAGCGCAAGGCCATCACCGGCGCCCCGCGCGCCTTCGACGGCAAGGTCTTCATCGGTCACGGTGGCGCGGAATTCGGCACCCGCGGTTACCTCGATGCCTTTGATGCGGCAACGGGCGAGCGGCTTTGGCGCTTTCATACCGTGCCCGGCGATCCGGCCAACGGCTTCGAGAGTCCGGCCATGGCCATGGCGGCCGAGACCTGGAGTGGGCGCTGGTGGGCCGAGGGAGGTGGCGGCACCGTCTGGCATGCCATCACCTACGATCCCGACCTCGACTTGATTTACCTTGGGGTAGGCAACGGCGGCCCGTGGAATCGCGAGCTGCGCAGTGATGGCATCGGCGACAACCTGTTCCTGTGCTCCATCGTGGCAGTGAAGGCCGATACTGGCGAGTACGTGTGGCACTA
>JAURMS010000168.1 GCA_030830595.1 Gammaproteobacteria bacterium
AGGCCAGCAGCGGGTCGAACAACTCCCGCGTAACCAGGCTGCCACCGCCCCCGCCGGCAGGCAGCGCCTTGCGGCCGAAGTGCCGACGGCCTATCACCCGACCCATCGAGGTGCTGGTCCGCACGGCCAGTGAGCGTGGCGCGACCATGGCTTCCAGCAGGTTCCAGCTTTCGTTGGGTTCAAGCTCGAGGACAGCCTCGTCGAGGGCCACAAATGCCACCTCGGCGCCCTCGGGCAGGGCGCCACCGTCGGCACGGCGCACCTCTATGTCGACCTCGGCAAGGCCACGCGGCGCAAACACGCTGCCACGCGGCGTGACCTTGACCAGCAGTTCCTGTTGTTGACGCCCGACCTGCAACTCGGCCACACCCATGCGGAAGGTGGGGCGTGCCAGGTCAATACTGGCGGTCGGCCGACTCCCACCTCGTCCAACCAGTCGGCCGCGGACAGCCAAAACGCTGACGTACACGTTTGGCGATGACCGCCCATTCAGGGGCACCTCGATCAAGGGTTCGCTCGCGCTCAACGGTTGCACCCATGCATCGAGCATGCCCTCCCGCTCAACGGTCACCAGCGCTGTCGCCGTGCGGAAGGGCACCTCGGCCCGGAGGCGAGCCGTCTGTCCGGGCTCATAGCTTGACCGTTCAGCGACCAGGTCCATCCGGTCGCTGTCCTGGCCACCGAACCAAGCATCCTCGCCGGCGAGCCACAACGTATTGGTTGCTGTGGAAACCCGACCCCCTGCGTCCTCGACCCGGGCGACCAGCACTATGCTGTCATGGCCTGCCAGCTTGAGCGGACAGTCGGCCAGGCCGCGTTCGTCCGTCCGGCGGCGGCAGGCCTCGCCGATGCGCCGCGTCTCTACCCCGCCATCGTAGGCATAGAATCCCCCGACCAGCCGTCGGCGGTACGAGAAGTACTCCCGGGCAAACACGTCTACGACCACTTCCCGGTCCGCGACCGGCCGACCATTGGTATCGAGCGTGGCCAGCTCGACGCTGAAAGGCTTGCCGCTGCGTGGCCAGCTCGGGGTGTTGATGCCGACCAACACGGAAGAAGGCCAGACCGGCACCGAGCTGGTTGTGGTCAGGCGCTCACCGTTGGCGTCCGGATATTCCAGCTCCACGTGTAAGCGTCTGGCCCCTGTGATGGCGGGGACCAGCGGCAGGTCGGCCCTCGCCCCGCCCATGGGGTCGAGCGTCAGCGACAGATTAGAGCCGATTCGCGTGCCGTCCTCCTCGGACTCTCCACGACGACGCAATCCCTCGACCACCACCTCGCCACCGAATACGAAGGACTCGTAGCCCGCAAAGTTGGGCTCAAAGGACTCGACACGACTGCGAATCTCGACCGGCAATCCCGCAGCGGCGCCGCCAGCGAGGAAAGTGACCGAGGCATCGACCTGCACCTGTGATGGCGCCACCAATGGCGTACGCGGCAGTTGAACTACGGCCCGCAAGGTCGGCAGGCGGAAATCCTCTACACGGAAATCGCCCGCTGAACGGAGCACGCCTTCACTACCCTGCCTGACCCAGACCTGATAAGTGCCGCGCCGGGCATCGAGCGGAACCTGCCACTCAGCCAGCGCGGTACCGGCAGTGAAGTTCACCGGCAGTTCCCAACGCTGTCCGGAGGCGTGCTCGATAACCAGCGTATCCGGGGTGTCTGCCGAATTGGGCAGGCTGAACTCGAAGTTGCGACGCTGCCTCATCAGCAGCTTCATGTGCAGTGTCTCACCGGCACGCAGCAGGCTGCGGTCGAAGATGGTGTGGACATTCAAGCCGTCAGGCTCGGTGTCATACCAGCCGAGCCCGAAGTCCCAGGGCGAGATGCCATCAGTCCAGCTGGCGAGGGTGAATGAAAGGTCGTCGCCTGAGCGCGCGGATACGAAGAAACCTTTCCACCAGCCATCACAGTTCGACCTGCCGGCGTCGAGGGTCTTGCCGTCGATCCGGGCAATACCCTGCGCATCGGTCCGCACCATCGCAAGAGCCGCACCCTTGCACTCACGCACGATCACATCCGCGCCGGCTACCGGTCGACCGCTGTCCAGGCGGGTCACCCAGACCAGCGAGTTGTCCTCACCCTGCTTGAAATGCACGGCCAGGTTCGTCACCAACGCCGAGGAGCGCACGAAGTAGGTCTTGCGCTCGCCACTCAGCCGCTCGCCCAGTCGCGGGCTCGCGAGTTCGACCACGTGGAGCCCCGGCTCCGGTAGGGGAATACCGACCACTTCGGTCACGCCGGATGATTCAACCCGGGGCACGACGATACTCCGCGCGGCCTTGCTGTCTGCGAGCACCGGCCGATAGGCATCGCCGACAGAATCGAGACGCTTCAGCCATCTCATGATTTCAAGGTCATCGCGGACAGTCAGGACACGTCCGGGCACGCCACGCGCATCCGCGACCACCGAGTCGACATCCCGCAGGGTCACTGGCAAGGCAGGCTGTGCATGGCGTTCCAGCACGCCGAAGTCCGCCGCGAAACGCGCCAGCGGCGGCAACTGGTCCATGGTCACTGCCTGAGGAAAGCGTGAGCCGTTGCTGAGCGGCCTGCCGGCGTCGTCCCTGACGCCATCTGGTATTTCAAGGCTATAACTCGCCCCAGGCTCGAACGGTCCAGCAAAGCTGAGCCGGTCCAGCAGGGGTACGCTACCGGTTCCGATTGACTCAAGCGGTGCCTGCAGGACACCTTCGGGCGAGCGGAGTCGAACGGCCAGTGCGGTCGCGGCGGGAACCCCGGCGGAAAACAACAGCCTCACCGGGGCCAGCGGCATGCAGGCGCTGCGGGACTGTACGCGGGCACATTCGACGCGTGCAGTAAAGTCCGGCCTCACCGAGTAGTCGAAATGCTGGGCAGAGTCAGTCGCGGATCCGGACAGGCCGCGGATGCCAGGACCCCAGGCAAGGCGAACTCGGGCGGTGGCCGGCAGGTCGCGCAGGCATTCCAAGGCCACCAGGCGGCTCTCCCGCAGCGGCTCGCGCTCCGCTGAACCAAGCGGACTGAAGTCGCCCTCCCCGTCGGGTCCGTCGCCGCCCATCAAGGCGTGATAGGCCCAGCCTTGACCAGCTAACTCACCCAGCAGTTGCTCGCGTCGCGCAGGGTCAACAATGCGCACGGGCAGCGCCTCGGCGATGCCCTCCACCACACAGCTGACGGCACCAAGCGATGCCGGATCGAATGCCCCATCCAGTCGCAGCAGGAAGATCTGCGCCGAATCGATCTGGGCACCTGGTTCCGGCAGGATCCTGCGTACCGCGGGTGCCCCGGCCACCAATTCGAATCGTCTGGGGCCAACCAGCTTCCGACGGTCTGCAGCGCGGAGCTTTGGGTTCAGCTCGAAATGGCAACTGAGACCGGACGGCAGCGGTTGCCGGAAGTCATACACCCAGCTGCGCTCGTCGAGCCAGCGACCCTCTCCCGCGCCACAGTCAGTGGTTGCCGGACTGGCCACGCCCGGCTCCCCGAAGGCGACCATCGGTACGGAGAAAGTGAGCGTGAACTGGGTGGCACCGCGGACATCACCCCGGGGTGTATAAGCGTCGACCCTTGCTGGAGGCGGAGACAGGGACGCGAGGGCCCCGGCCATGATGAGGGCTGCGACGAGACAAACCGCAGCCAATGCAGTAGGCCGTGCGCCAATCCGGGCCATTGCCTCGGACTCCTGGAAGCGATGAAGCTCCCAAGATTACCAGCAGCGGACCGCTTACGCGGCAGACTTCAGGGGCTGGCTGCCTCGAAGCGCAGCTGGACCTGGCCGAGCTGAATGATGTCGCCGTGACTGAGCACGGCGCGATGCGCGCGGCGCTCGTTGACGATCAGGCCGTTACGACTGCCGGCATCCTCGATACAGACACCCTCGGCAGCCATCACCACGCGCGCGTGGCGGCGACTGACCGACGCATGCCTGATCGGCAGGTCGTTGTCCGGGGTTCGCCCGATCGTGAGGTCGCTGCCGCACAATTCGATGCGATCACCATGGTCATCATCGACGCGGACGAGCGCCGGCCGGAACACGGGTGGCGGAAGCGACTGGGTGCGCGCCTGCTCGACGGCTACCTGCCCCCCCGACTCACGCAATTCGTCACGCTCACGGGTCAGTTGCTCCACCGCTTCGCGCGCCTCGGCCAGCGATGCCTCCAACCCGGCAATGATTCCGCCCTGCTCGCGCAAGCGATCCTCAAGCGCAACCAGTTCCGATTCCAGCTCGCGGACGCGCGACTCCAGGGCCGCCGGCTCATCGAGGGCCAACTCGGGTAGGCGTTCGGTGCGGTCCGGGTCTTCATCCCAGGACTGCAAACCGGGGGTGTCGGGTTTATCGCTCATGGTCTGGCCGAGTATCTACCGCTGGCAGCGGTCGATTCCTTGGCGGGGTTCTCATTTTGAGCCCCTGAAGGACTCAGTCCAGGAAGCGTCTGGCGGCCTCCGCGACCGATGCCGGACTGATGTCGAGCAGGTCCGGGCCCTGACCCGGGAGCTCAATGAGCTGGCCGCGCGGCAA
>JAURMS010000169.1 GCA_030830595.1 Gammaproteobacteria bacterium
CTGCTCAGCGAGATCCGCGAGCACCTCGCGCAGCAGGACGGCCGGGTCCGATCCCGCCAGCAGGGCCGGGACCTCCCGGATGGCCAACTGTCTCGGGCCGATGCGATCGACCACCAAGCCGACGGCTGCGAGGGCACTGCCTTCGGCCTCGGCCAGATCGGCGTCCGCCTCAGCCACCTCCAGCCCGAGGGGTACCAGGAGGGCCTGGCGAGGCGCCTCGCCCCGGTCACGGTCTCGCTTCATCTGCTCGTACAGCACTCGCTCGTGAGCCGCGTGCTGGTCCACCAGGATCACACCGTCCTCCACCTGGGCAAGGATGAACAGGCCATGCAGTTGCGCCACCGCCTCGCCCAGTGGGCGGGATGACGCTCCGTCAGCGGGTCGCTCAGGGCCTTCCTGCACCGAAGCAGGCGCAAACTGGCGCCAATCAGCTCCGGCGGCTTCCTCGCGGGCGGGCCACTCCCATGGCAGTCGCGATGTGGATTCGACATGCGATGTGCCAAGGCTGGCGGCAGCGTCGGTGGCGGGTGCCGACCCTCCGGGCCGGGTGTCGGCGAGGACGCGCTGCAAGCCGCGGTGCAGGAAATCATGGACCGTTCTTCCGTCGCGGAAGCGCAGCTCGAGCTTCTGCGGATGGGCGTTGACGTCGACCAGCGTAGGGGCAAGGCTCAGGTGCAGGACGTAGGCGGGATGACGTCCGCCGTACAGCACGTCCTGGTAAGCCAGCCGCACGGCGTTCCCCAGCAGGCGATCCCGGACCATCCGGCCGTTCACGAACAGGTATTGCTGGTCCGGCTGCGCGCGCGAGTGGGTGGGCAGTCCCACCCAGCCCCGCAGGCCGAGTCCCTGTGCCTCGAACTCGACGAACAGGCAGTGGCGCATGAAGTCCGGGTCGACCAGCGTGGCAATCCTGGCCTCCTCCTGCTCCCGGTCCAGCGCAGCCGGCAGGGCAAAGATTTCCCGACGATTATGGGTCAGGGTGAACCCCGTACGCGGACTCGACAGGGCCAACCGGGTCAGCGTCCGCAGGGCATGCTGGTACTCGGTGGCCTCACTGCGCAGGAACTTGCGGCGCGCGGGCACCTCATGAAACAGGTCACGTGCCTCGACCGTGGTGCCGGCAGGGTGAGCCGCCGCGATCGGCCCGCTCAAGACCCCGCCGGACACCTCAACGCTGGCGCCTGGCTGTCCGGCCACGGCGGAGGCCAGCCTGAAGCGGGACACGGAAGCAATCGACGGCAGGGCCTCGCCGCGAAAGCCTAGGGAGCGCACCGCCGCAAGGTCATCGAGGCGGGTGATCTTGCTGGTCGCGTGACGGGCCAGGGCGAGAGACAGCTGATCAGTGGGAATTCCAGAGCCGTCATCCCGCACCCTAATCAGTGCGGTGCCTCCCCGCTCCAGCTCGACCTGCACCCTGGTTGCGCCTGCATCGACGGCGTTTTCCACCAACTCCTTGACCACGGAGGCAGGCCGCTCCACCACCTCGCCTGCGGCGATCTGGTTGATGAGGTTATCGTCGAGTCGGGCAATGGCCATGCCCGGCAGTATGCCCGAGGGCGGGCGCGGACTCAGTCCCCGGCGCCCAGGGAAGCCGTGACGCCTGCGCGTTCGGCGACGATCTGGGCAATGCGCGTGCCGGGCGGTGGGCTGGCGTAAAAAAACTTCCTGACCCCGGCGTGGATGGCCTCGGCGAGGCGGCCTTGATGGCCGGGATCGCGCAGTTTCTTCTCTTCATCCGGGTTCGAGATGTAGGCCGTCTCAATGAGCATCGAGGGAATGTCTGGCGAGGTGAGCACGATCAGGCTGGCGTGCTGAACCTCGGTCTTTTTCAGCTCACCAACGCGGTCCAACTCAGTGAGCACACGCCCGGCGGCATCGCGGCTGGCGCTGATGACGGCGTTCTGGGAGAGGTCGAGCAGGACCGAGGCGAGCACGTCGCTCTTGTCATCCAGCGACACGCCGCCGACCAGGTCCGCGGCATTTTCCCGGTCCGCCAACCAGCGGGCAGCTTCGTTGCTGGCACGGCCAGTGGAGAGCACGTACACCGAAGACCCGCGCACCGAGCGGTTCATGAAGGCGTCGGCGTGGACCGAAACAAACAGGTCAGCCTGCGCCACCCGGGCGCGGCGCAGTCGTTCCCGGAAGGGCACGAAATAATCCCCGGTGCGGGTCAGCACGGCCTTCATCCCGGGCTCGCCGTTGATCCGCCTGGCCAGCTCGCGCGCCACCTTCAGGGTGACGTCCTTCTCGCGAGTCCCGGCCTTACCGATCGCGCCGGGGTCCTCGCCGCCGTGACCGGCGTCGATGGCTACCACGATGTCGCGCGCACCTTTTGGCGCATGCGCGGCCACCACCGGCCGGGGGACGGACGCAGAAGCGCCCCGGAGCTCGATCACCAGACGGTGACCGTGGGTCTGGTTGGGAGGCGACAGAAAGGCACGTGCCTCGGCGCCGCTCTCCAACTCGACAACGACCCTCAAGACGCCGGGCTTGGGTTGACCGGTACGGATCCTGCGGGCAAGGCCCGCTCCGGCGGGCTCTTCCACGCCTCGCGCCAGCTGCGTGCCCGGGAGGTCAACTACGAGTCGCGCCGGGGCGTCCAGCAGGAAATTTTTGTACGGCGCGGCCGCAGAAAGGTCCAGGACCACCCGGGTCGCGTCCGGGTCTTCCCACACCCTGACGCCGCGGACCTCACTCGAATGGACTGCTCCGGACCACAGTACAAGTCCGCACAGACAGATGATTTGCAGCAAGTGCATGACTGCAGAAGATACGATTTATGTTAATTATTTTCAACTGTTTCATAAGGATACAAAAACAATCTCAAGCGGTACGGAGTGCGCGCAGCCAGGCCTTTCCGGGGTCGCTCCGCGCCTCGAGGCGAGCCTCGCGTCCCGAGCCCGAGTAGGTCAGTTCCAGATCGAGGTCAATCGGGCCCAGCGACCCGCCGGCCCTTTCAGGCCACTCGACGATGAGCAGGCGATGCTGCTCCCGCCAGTCGCGATAACCGAGGTTCTCAAGTTCATCAGCACCCGCCAGGCGGTAGAGATCCATGTGCAGGACAGGACCCTCGGTCGTGCTGTAAGGCTCGACCAGTGTGTAGGTGGGGCTGCGTATCGTTCCGCTGGCGCCCAAACCCCTTAGCAGGGCACGAGCCAGGGTGCTCTTGCCCGCCCCGAGTTCTCCCCTGAGCGTCAGCAGCAGACCGGAGCCGCCCGGACAAGAGGCGGCCAGTTCCGCGCCAAGGCGACAGGTGGCGTCTTCATCGGGCAGCCAGCACCTCAAGACGGGTTGACCCAAGGACGCAGACCAGCGAGCAGGTCGGAGGCCAGCAATCCGCGCTCACCACGCCGGGCCTCGGCATCACCGACCCGTGCATGCAGGCGGGTGCCGACACGAGCGGCTACCCCGAGAGGCAGTCCCTGAGCAAGCAGCCCCGCGATGATGCCGGTCAAGACGTCCCCCATCCCGGCCACCGCCATGCCCGGGTTGCCGGCATCGCACAGGCCCACGGAGCCCTCGCTGCAGAGCACCAGGCTGCCGGCCCCCTTCAGGACGCAGGCACCTCCGAAGCGGGACTGCAGATCGCGCACGGCAGCCAAGCGATCGGCCTGGATACCCCCAGTAGGAACGGCCATCAGGCGAGCAGCCTCGCCCGGATGAGGTGTCAGCACCCAATCATCCCTACGGCGAGGCTCTGCGGCCAGGAAGTTCAAGGCATCGGCATCCATCACCGTTCGGACAGGGCGTTCCAGCGCTGCCCTCCACAATGCGTAAGCCCAGCCGTCCCGGCCCAGGCCGGGGCCGAGAGCCAGGACGTCGCAGGCCTCAAGCAGTGGAGTCAGCCCCGCCGCATCCTCGACTCCGTGACAGATGACCTCGGGACGACCCGCGACAACGGCCGACACATGTTCAGGGCGAGTGGCCACTACCACGAGTCCGGCACCGACCCGCAGGGCGGCCTCCGCCGCCAGCCGGATCGCCCCCGGCATGCCCGGACCACCTCCCACCAGCAGCACCCGGCCGTGGTCCCCCTTGTGTGCGCTGCGTCGACGAGGCCGGAGCCACTGCCGGCCCTCGGCGTCATCGAGACGTCGCAGGCAGGCGGGGCCGTCCTCTGCAGAGGGTGCTATGCCCAGGGTGTCGAGTACCACACTGCCCACGTGGTCGACCGCCTCGCCCAGGAAAAGGCCGGACTTGAGCGCCACGAAGGTGACGGTGACGTCCGCCACGACGGCTTTGCCGAGCACTGTGCCAGTATCGGCATGCAGGCCAGAGGGGATGTCGAGGGCAAGCACCGGCACTGCAGCCGTGTTGATCGCCTCGATGCAGCTCAGGAATTGGCCCTCCACCGGTCGATCCAGGCCGGTGCCGAACAGCGCATCCACCACCACGTCTGCCGGAAGCGGCAGGCCGGGCTCGAATGTCTGCACGATCCCGCCAACGCTGGAGAAGTCTGCGTAGGCGCGCCGCGCGTCACCGCCCAAGCGGGCCGGATCGGCCAGTGCCACCACCTTGACCTCAAACCCCTGCGCAAGGGCGAGCCGCGCGAGGACGTAGCCATCGCCGCCGTTGTTACCCCCACCACAGCACAGCAGCACGCGGCGAGCAGCCGGCCAGGTCACCTGTAGTGCCTGCAAGGCGCCGGCCGCGGCGGCACACATCAGTCCGTACCCATCCCGCGGACCCTGGCGAATGGCCCGCGCGTCCATGGCACGTACCTGCGCGGCAGAAAACACCTCGGTTGGCAGTACAGTCATGGCGCGCCAGTATACTGCCGAGGCTTGACCGGCTGGCTTCTGGCATGACGCAACCTCTCGATCCCGACACCCTTTCACGACTCAGGCGGCGACTCCACGTGTTCGCCTCCGAACTGGGCTTTCAACAGGTGGGCGTCGCCGGCGTGGAGCTACCGGACGACGAGGCCCGGTTGCTCCAGTGGCTGGCCGAGAGCCGGCACGGCGGCATGGAGTTCATGTCACGCCACGGGCTCAAACGCAGCCGCCCGGCCGAGCTGATCCCGGGCACCCTGCGGGTCATCAGCGTCCGCATGAACTGCTTCGCCCCGGATGGACGACCCGCGAACGAGGTTCTCGCAGATCCCGAGCTCGCCTATATCGCCCGCTACGCGCTGGGACGCGACTACCACCATATCCTGCGTCCGCGCCTGCAGAAACTCGCCTCCCGCCTGGAGCAAGAGGTAGGCCCGTTCGGCTACCGCGCCTTCGTGGACTCCGCCCCGGTCATGGAAAAGCCGCTGGCACGCAACGCAGGACTTGGCTGGATCGGCAAGCACACCAACCTCATCAACTCCGAAGCCGGGTCGCAGTTCGTGCTGGGGGAGTTGTTCACCGACCTGCCGCTGCCGCTCGACACGCCGGCCAGTGACCACTGCGGGAGTTGTACGGCCTGCATGCCCGCCTGCCCCACCGGCGCGATCACCGCGCCCTACCAGCTGGACGCCAGGCTGTGCATCTCCTACCTCACCATCGAGCACCATGGACCGATTCCGGAAGCGCTGCGGCCGGCCATCGGTAATCGCATCTTCGGCTGCGACGACTGCCAGCTGGCTTGCCCCTGGAACAAGTTTGCCCAACTCGCCGCAGATCCGGGTTTCCGCAGTCGCAGTGGACTCGATGCACCCGCGCTGGCCGACCTGTTTGGCTGGAGCGAGGAGCAGTATCTCGCGCGGACCGAGGGCAGCGCGCTGCGACGCCTGGGTTACCGACGTTTCCTGCGCAACGTCGCCTTAGGGCTCGGCAACGCGCCCTCAGGCTCGCAGGCCAGCAAGGCCTTGTCCTCGCGTCGCGCCGACGAGGATTTGATGGTTCGAGAGCAGGTGGCGTGGTCGCTCGAGCGCCAGCTCAATCCTTCAACGGATTGAAATAATGCCGTCCGCTGCGGGTGCGGCGGATGGCCTCGAACAACTGCTCGAAGTCACGCGAGTCCCCCACCGGGTCGATCTCTGCCGCGTTGACGATCAACAGCGGCGATGCCGAGTACTGGTGGAAGAATCGGGTGTAGGCATCGATCAGCCGCAGCAGGTAGTCACGCTCAATGTGTTTCTCGTAGCGCACGCCGCGCGCTGCGATTCTCTCCAGCAGCACGTCCACCGGGGCCTGCAGGAACACCACCAGGTCCGGCACGGGTGCATCGAGTGAGAGCCGGCCATAGACCTGCTCATACAGCGCATATTCGTCGTCCTCCAGCGTGACCCGGGCGAACAGTCGATCCTTCTCCAGCAGGTAATCCGCCACCCTGACTGGCGCGAACAGGTCCTGCTGCCGGAGTTCCTGGAGTTGTCGCGCGCGCTGAAAGAGGAAGTAGAGCTGGGCAGGCAGGGCACCGGCCCGCGGGTTCTTGTAGAAACGCTCCAGGAACGGGTTTTCATCGGGCTGCTCGAGCACCGGCTCGGCACCGACCGCCGCCGCGATGCGCTTGGCCAGGGTGGTCTTCCCGGCCCCGATGGGACCCTCGACCACCACCAGCCGGTGCGGCCAGTCTGCCTGCGGTGTCGTCCTCACGCCCGGCTTACCCCCCCAACGCCACCAGACCCCGATTGTCCACCCCGGCCGCCAGGTGCCTGACCCGACCCAGGCCCGGCACCCACAATTCCGGGGCGATGTCCGCCAGAGGATACAGCACGAAATCCCGCACCGGCAGACCCGGATGCGGCAGGGTCAGGCCCGGCCCGACCAGCTGTTCCGAGCCGAGCAGCAACAGGTCTAGGTCGATGCGCCGCGGGCCCCAACGCACGATAGGCCGTGCTCGGCCCATGGTCGCCTCGATGTCCTGCAGCGAACCAAGCAAATCGGCGGGCGAAAGCACGGTGAGCAGGCCCGCTACTGCGTTGACGAAGGGGGGCTGCTCCACCGGTCCCAGGGGCGTCGACCTCCAGCACCGGGACTGAGCAATCAGACGGCAACCCGGCAGCCTGCACAGATGACCGAAAGCCTCGACGATGCGGGCGCCTGGATCGTCCAGATTGCTGCCCAGCGCCACGTAAGCGGGGCGCCAGCGGTTGCCAGTCGTCACTCGGCGGGACGGGGCGAGCGTCGTCCCCGGCCGCCACGTCGACGCCGACGCTGGGAGGGCGGCGAGTCGGATGCCTCGGAGCCGGCCTGTGCCTCCACGCGAGCAAGGCGTTCTTCCTGCGGCAAGGTCTGCAGCTCAGTCCACCACGCCGCCAGCTCAGGATCCTCGGCGCCAGCCTCGGCACGCAGCAGCAGGAAGTCATAGGCAGCGCGGAAGCGCGGATGGGTCAACAGGGCTAGCGCCCGGCGACCGCCGCGACGGTGGAACCGGGGTTGCAGCGCCAGCATCTCGCGCATCGGGATGGAAAAGCGTTTCGGGATGCCGATGCGGCGGCATTGGTCGCGAACCACCTCGTCACAGGCTTCGGCAATGGCCTGCGGGGCCGGCACGCCGGCCTCGAAGCGCCGCTGCGCAACGGCGGAGATCGGGCCAAACAGCAGCACCGCAAACAGGAACATGGGCGTCAAGGTGCGTTGCTCGCTCGCCCGCCGGTCCGTGGCCCGCAGTCCGGCCTGGATGAGCCGGGCGGCCATGCTCTCGGGCTCGGCCGCGAGGTGTTCGGCCGTGGCCGGAAACAGGTGGTCGAACAGCCCGTGACCGATCAGCAGCTCATGCGCCCGGCAGGCGAAGCCTGCGAGGTACATCTTCTGGAACTCATCCAGCAGGCGGGCCGGGGGCACCCCGTCGATCAGCCCCGCCAGGCGCTTGATCGGCTCGTGCGTCTTCTCTTCCAAAGTGAAGCCCAACTTGGCCTGGAAGCGGACCGCGCGCAGCATGCGCACGGGATCCTCTCGGTAGCGGGTCTCGGGATCGCCGATGAGCCTCAGCGTTCGCGCCTGGACGTCGGCAAAACCACCTACGTAATCCCAGATCGAGAAATCGTCGATGTTGTAATAGAGCGCGTTGCAGGTGAAATCGCGTCGCCACACGTCATCATCGATGGAGCCGTAGATGTTGTCCCGAAGCAATCGTCCCCGGTCATCCTGCAGGCGGCGATCATCAGGGTCAGCGGCCAGTTCTGCGGCCACCTCGGCAGCCACTTCCTCCTCGCCCTC
>JAURMS010000019.1 GCA_030830595.1 Gammaproteobacteria bacterium
AGCGACCCAGCATGTCGAGCAGCAGCCCCTCTCGCAGGGCGCTGTCGGCCACCCGAACCTCCTGCAAGCCGAGGGTTTCGAGGACCTGCGCCATGATCGCCACCCCGCCTGCAAACACCGGCACTCGATCGGGCGCAATGCTGGCCAGCCCCGCACGTGACACGCTCCCTGCGCTGACAAGGCGCTCGGTCAGGGCACGCAGCCCTCCGGGAGTCATGAATTTGGCGGAGGGCTCGAGGTCACGGATGGCCTCCATGATGGCCCGCGCGGTCCCCGAGGAAGCCACGGCCTGTACCCAGCCCTCGTCGCGCCAGGGATGGCTGATGGACTCCAGTTCCTGCTGGGCTGCCAACCGGGCCTGCTGCATGCGCCGGGCGCTCACCCGACCGCCAGCGAAGTGGCGCTCACTCATGGAGACGCACCCCATGTAGAGGCTCTCGAGACGGAGCGGTTTGGCGTGCCTGCCCAGTATCAATTCGGTCGAGCCACCGCCGATGTCGACCACCAGTCGACGCCCCCTCACCATAGGCAGCGAGTGGCTGACACCTAGATAGATCAGGCGTGCCTCTTCGATACCGGAAATGACCTCAATCGGATGGCCCAGCACGGCCCGGGCCCGCTCGAGGAAAGCTTGCTGGCGTCGAGCCTTGCGCAGGGCGTTGGTACCGACCACGCGAACCCCGTCTGCATGCATCTCCCGGAGTCTCTGGCCGAAGCGCTGAAGCGTGGCGAGCGCACGGCTGACCGCTTCGCGGGAGAGGCGTCCGTCGCCGTCCATGCCGGCCGCCAGCCTGACCGGCTCGCGCAGGCGGTCCAATACGACCAGGCGCCGACCCACCCGCCGGGCCACGATCATATGGAAGCTGTTGGAACCCAGGTCGACGGCCGCGAGTACCTCAGGGGCGGCACGCCGCCCTCCGCGACGGCCCGGGCGAAACCTCACGCCCTCAGGTGGAGAAGGACGAGCCGCAACCGCAGGTGGTCTTGGCGTTCGGGTTACGAATGACGAACTGCGCCCCCTCGAGGTCCTCCCGGTAGTCGATTTCCGCACCCACCAGGTACTGGAAACTGAGGGGATCGACCAGCAGGGTCACCCCTTGGTTGGAAATGCGGGAATCGCCTTCCTCGGTGCTTTCATCGAAGGTGAAGCCATATTGGAACCCTGAGCAGCCGCCGCCCGACACGAACACCCGCAGCATGAGGTTGGGATTACCCTCCTCACGGATCAGTTCGCTCACTTTGAGCGCGGCCGCGTCGGTAAAGACCAGTTCCGAATCGGCGGTCTGAGAAGTATCCATGTGAGCAGTTTAGCCCCCGCGTCCGCTGCCGGTCAAAGCGCGGGAGGTACCCGGGCTGCTCCCCCGCGACCAGGGAAAGGACTGCCGCAGGGGCTCGCCGCTGCCGCCGACGAGGCGAAAATCGACCTCGATCATCTCGGGCGTGAAGCGCTCCGGCAAGTCGATAGGCACCTGTAGGGTGGTGAAATTGCGCAGTGCGAAATCGATCCGCTCCTCGCCCCCGGCCGATAGTTCCTGCAGCTTGAATCGACGGGGCCGTCCACCCTCGCTCCCAGACAGCGCAATCGTGAGCCAGCCAGTCACGGAACGGTTGGTGACGCCGCCGTGGACCAGCGTCAGGATGAGCGTGTGGCGCAGGTCGTTGACAGGCCTCACCTCCAGCTCCCCGATCCGCAGGGCATCCGAGCCGTACTTGTCCGACACCAGCTCACGAGTGAAATCCAGCTCCTGCTGCTGCCGGGCGATCTCCGCCTGCAGATCGGCCAACGCTGCCTGGGCGTCGCGCTGGGCCTGGACGTCGACCTTGTGAATGACCTCGCTGGCGGCCAACTGCCGACGGACCTGGTCCAGTTCGTCGGCGAGGTCGTCGATGCGCGTCGCCATGCGCTGTCTCTGCAGCAGGGAATCGGTGATCGAGAAACCGGCCGAAGCCCGGCCGAATTCATACCCTGCATAGATGACCGCCATGAGGGTGACCAGCTGCAGCGCCCTGCGCCAGTCGGCACTCGAGGGGGGCCATGGCATGGGTCAGTCCCGCGCCCGACGACGCGGGACCGTCGACTGCCACCATTCGGGAAAGTCGGGCAAGCCTCCAGGAAAGGCATAGTCGCCCAGTTCCTGCAGGGCCCTGGCGTAGACGTGCCGCTTGAAGTAGATCACTTCGCGTACCGGTTCCCAGTAGTCTGCCCAACGCCAGCGGTCGAACTCCGCCGGGTGAGGCGTGGCGTCGAAGCGCAGGCTGCTCTCGGGCCCCCGTAGGCGCAGCAGGAACCATTTCTGCTTCTGGCCAACGCAGGGGCGCATGGCCCCCTGACGACGGAACCGGGCGGGCAGGCGGTAGCGCAACCAGCCTCGGGTGGCCCCGAGGCACTCCACGTCCTCCTCGCGCAAGCCGATCTCCTCGTGCAGTTCACGGTACAGGGCCGTCTCCGGACGCTCGCCGTGCAGGATACCCCCTTGCGGGAACTGCCACCCGCGCGCACCGGCCCTGCCCCCGAGGAACACCTTGCCGTCCTCGTGAATCAACACGATGCCGACATTGGCACGATAGCCCTGCTCGTCGATGTAGTCCTGGTCGCTCAATACCTGGGGCCTCCGTGGATCGATTGTTCCACAGGCAGGGCCTCCACAGCCACCGACTGCCCTTGCCGGGCGGCCCGCTTGAGCCTAGCCTCGCCGGCTATGAACAGAGTGCCGACCATGATCGCCGCGTGGACCACCCTTGGCTGCGCCTCGCTGTTTTCACTGCTGCTGGCGGTGTCCCTCGGCAGCGCGACCGAGGGTCCCTTCGAGGTCTGGCGCGGGCTGCTGGTTGAACAGGACCCGCTGGCGCGGGTGCTGATCATGGAATTGAGGCTGCCGCGGGCTCTTGCCGCCTACTGCACGGGTGGCGCACTCGCCCTTGCCGGCCTGTTGATGCAGGTACTGCTGCGTAATCCGCTTGCCGACCCCTACGTGCTGGGGGTCTCCGGTGGCGCGGCGGTCGCGGCTCTGGCCTGCCTGCTGCTGGGGGTGAGTGGACTCTGGCTCCATCTCGCGGCGGCCGGTGGCGCCATGGCAGTCACCTGGCTGGTATTTGCGCTCGCCGGCTCGCGGGCCAGCAGTGAACGCCTGCTGCTCACCGGCGTGGTGGTTGCCTCGGCCTGTGGAGCCGGCATCGGCATGATGCTGGCCGTCGCCGATGCACAGCCGGCGCGGGGGATGCTGTTCTGGCTGATGGGCGAGGTCGGAGACCCCGCCCTCCCCTGGCTGCTGGCCGGCCTGCTGCTGGCAGTGACCCCCGTGCTGATCGCAGCCGGTCGCGGCCTCGACGTCCTCGCTCGCGGGACCCTGCAAGCCGCCGCCCTCGGTCTCAGCGTGCGCGCAGCGCGCAACTCGGCTTTCCTGCTGGCCTCGTTCCTGACCGCTGCAGCCGTCACGCAATCGGGCACCATCGGCTTCATCGGACTGGTCACGCCCCACCTGATGCGTCAGTGGGTGGGCAACGCACACCGCAGGCTGGTGCCGGCATCCCTGCTGGCGGGTGGCACGCTGTTGACCCTGGCGGACCTGCTGGCCCGCACACTGTTCTCACCGAGGCAGCTGCCGGTGGGAGCAGTGACGGCACTACTCGGCGTTCCTGCGTTCCTGTACCTGCTGGCCCGGCGGACGGCTCGCTAGGCAGGGGGCTTGCGGCGCGCCAGGAGGGCGGCCTCGACCACCGGGTGGACGAACTCGGAGACCCTGCCGCCCAGCAGGGCAATTTCCCTGACCAGGCTCGAAGAGATGAAGGTGAACTGTTCCTGGGGCGTGAGGAACACGTAATCGACGTCCCGGTCGAGATGGCGGCTCATGTTGGCCAGCTGGAATTCAAACTCGAAATCGGAGATCGCCCGCAGTCCCCGCACCACCACGCCACACTCACGCTCGCGGGCAAACTCGACGGTCAGGCCGGAGTAGCCGCAGACCTCCACGTTGGGGAGGTCAGACAAGACCTCGCGAGCAAGCTGCACCCGCTGGTCTAGCGAAAACAGCGGCGCCTTGTTTGGGTTGGCCGCAATGGCGATGATCACCCGATCGAAAATTCCGGCGGCCCGCCGCACCAGGTCGTGATGACCATTGGTGATCGGGTCAAAGGTACCGGGATAGACCGCTCGCCGCTTGGAGTCGACTTGCATCGTGACCGCTCCCTACAGTGCCTCTCCTGTCCGGAACAAATAATAACCGACGCCGCCCGCCCGGCCCTGCCGGTGCAGCGACCAGCCCGCGGGCGCAGCGGGCGGCGGTTGGCCTGCCGCCTGTTCGACGTATACCCAGCCATCGCGCGCCAGCACGCCGGCCGAGGCCAGTGCCGCCAGCGTGCTTGCGCCAAGGCCGGCCGCGAACGGCGGGTCCACGAAGGCAATCCGATATGGGCCCGTGGCCGAGTCCAGCCACCGTGCCGCCTCGGCATGCACGACTTCGCCGCGCGTCGCCGCCTCCAGGCGCTGCAGGCTGTCGCGCAGCTGCCGGATCACCTCGGGCTGGCTGTCGACAAAGGTGACGCCTGCAGCGCCCCTCGACAACGCCTCCAGCCCCAACGCACCGCTGCCGGCGAACAGGTCGACGCAGCGGGCCCCCTGCACCACCGGGGACAGCCAGTTGAACAGGGTCTCGCGGACCCGGTCCGGCGTGGGTCGCAGTCCTGGCAACGCGGGGAATGAGAGCCTGCGGCCTCGCCATTCGCCACCGATGATGCGCAACTCGTTGGGCCTGCGCCGCGACGGGGGCATGCTGCTTTTCCGTTACAATCAGTAGTCGTTCGAGAGTACCCATGTTCCCTCCCCGCGCCAACAGCCCTGCACCGACCACTGCCAGCCGATCGGGCTTCCTCGGGAGGTTGCGCCATAGCATCAGCCGCGGCGCCAACTGGCTGGGCGAGTGGCTGCCCGGCGGCAAGATCGATGAGGCCCTCCTGGAATCCCTGGAGGAGCGCCTGATCCAGGGCGACCTCGGGGTGGAGCTGGCCGCCGAGATGGTCGCAGGGCTGAGGAAGCGGATCGACCGCAAGGAGGTCGCGGACACCACGGCCCTGGAGGCCGCCCTGCGTGCAGCCTTGCTGGAAATCATCCAGCCGGTGGCCGTTCCGCTGCATTGCGATGGGGCGCATCGACCCTTCGTGGTGATGGTGGTGGGCATCAACGGCTCGGGCAAGACCACCACCCTGGGCAAGCTGGCAGCACGGCTGACCGGGGAGGGACGTCGGGTCATGCTGGCCGCGTGTGATACCTTTCGCGCCGCCGCCGTGGAGCAGCTGGCCACCTGGGCTGGCCGCTCGGACCTGCCACTGGTCTCACAAGGCACTGGCGCGGATCCGGCCGCAGTGGCCCACGATGCGCTCGCGTCCGCACGGGCCCGGGACATGGACGTGCTGCTGGTCGACACGGCGGGCAGGCTGCACACCCAGTCACACCTGATGGACGAGCTGGGCAAGGTGGTGCGGGTCATGCGCAAGCTGGACCCGACGGCCCCGCATGAAGTCCTGCTGGTGCTGGACGCCAGTCAGGGCCAGAACGCCCTGCGTCAGGCCGAGCAGTTCCGGGGCGCCGTCGGTGTGACCGGACTCGCGCTCACCAAGCTGGACGGCACCGCGAAGGGAGGCATCGTGGTAGCCATCGCCAAACGTCTGGGCATTCCCATCCGTTATGTGGGCATCGGGGAACAGCCCGAGGATTTCGGGGTATTTGACGCCGAAGCCTTCGTGGATGGTCTGCTCGGCCAACGTGGCAGCACCCCGCCATGATCGTTTTCGAGGCCGTACACAAGCGCTATCCGGGTGGCCGTGAGGCCCTGACAGACGTGAGCTTCGAACTGGATCGCGGCGAGATGGCCTTCCTGACTGGCCACTCCGGCGCCGGCAAGAGCACCATCCTCAAGCTGGTGGCCCTGCTCGAACGGCCCTCTCGCGGTCGCGTGGTGGTCAACGGCACCGACGTCTCTACGGTCCGCAGCCGGGGTGTACCTGCCTTCCGGCGCCAGGTCGGCATGGTCTTCCAGGACCACAAGCTGTTGTCGGACCGGCCGGTGTTCGACAATGTCGCGCTGCCGCTGGCCATCTCCGGCATTGCGCGGCGCGACCTCGACAAGCGGGTTCGTGCCGCGCTCGACCAGGTTGGGCTGCTGGGGCGCGAGCAGGGTTTCCCCCAGGAACTGTCGGCGGGTGAGCAGCAGCGGGTGGGCATCGCGCGCGCCATCATTGCAAGGCCCCCCGTCCTGATCGCCGATGAGCCCACCGGCAACCTCGATCCGGACCTGGCAATGGAAGTGATGACACTGTTCCGTCGGCTCAATGAGGTGGGCGTAACGGTGCTGGTGGCCACCCACGACATCCACCTGATCGACCGCCTGGGCACCCGCCGGATCCACGTCGAGAATGGCCGCATGGCCGAGGAGGACGGCGATGGCACGCCCTGACCAGGCCAGCGCGCGAGGCGCACGCCGCTCAGCAGGCCAGTGGCTGGAAACCTGGTCGGAATGGCACGCCCAGGCGCTTGTGTCCTCCCTCGGCAAACTGCTGCGCCAGCCGCTGGGCTCGGCGCTCACCATCATCGTGATCGGCCTCGGCCTCGCCTTGCCCGGGGCCCTGCACCTGGTTCTCCTCAATGCCGAACAGGTCACCGAGAACATCGGCCGCAGCGTGCAGCTCTCGGTGTTTCTCTCGCCCGGCACCGAGGCGTCGCAGGCGAAGGCGCTACACCAACGCATCGAGGGCCGCGACGACGTGCTCGAGGCTAAGCTGGTCAGCCCCGAGGAGGGACTCGAGGACTTCCGGTCGGTGGAGGGGTTTTCCGAGGCGCTGTCGGCGCTGGAGGATAATCCCCTGCCGTGGGCCATTACCCTGAGGCCATCACATGGGCTCGACTCGCCGGAGTTGACCGAAGCACTGGCGATGGAGCTGCGGGGCTGGGACCTTGTGGACATCGTGCAGGTGGACACCGACTGGGTGCGCAGGCTGGCCTCGATGCTCGACCTGCTGCGACGCGCCATCGAGGGCGCGGCCCTGGTACTGGGCATTGGGGTGATCGCCGTGGCCGGCAACACGATCAGGCTGGACATCAACGCCCGTCGCGAGGAAATCGAGGTGGTCAAACTGGTCGGGGGCAGCGATGCCTACGTACGGCGACCGTTCCTATATGGCGGCTTCTGGTATGGGCTCGGGGGTGGCCTGCTGGCCTGGCTGCTGCTGTGGGTCGGGAGCTGGACCCTGGCCGGGCCCATCGAGGCGCTGGCCACCGATTACGGCTCGGCCTTCCGCTTGCTCGGTCCGGACTCACTGGCCGCCACCGCCACCCTCCTCGGTGGCCCGTTGCTGGGCTGGCTCGGCGCGTGGTGGTCATCCAGCTATCACCTGCGACAGATCGAGCCAAAACCCTAACTCCTTGTAATAAAAGGCCCTTTACTGCGGAACCCGGAAGGCGCTTGGCACTCTAAGGACCAGAGTGCCAAATCTATGGTAGAGTGCCCACAGGGAGTGAACACCATGACCACCACCGCCTTGACCTTAAAGCAAAGCGATCTCCTGCTCGGCGCGCCGATCGGCAGCCTGGATGCCTATGTCGAGCGCGTCTCCCGCCTGCCCGTGCTGTCGCGAGAGGAAGAGATGGAACTCGCGTCGCGGTTCCGGGACCAGGACGACCTGGAGGCCGCCCGCCTGCTGGTGCTTTCCCATCTGCGGTTTGTCGTGCACGTCGCGCGCGGTTATCTGGGTTACGGCCTGCCGGTCGGCGACCTGATCCAGGAGGGCAACGTCGGCCTGATGAAGGCCGTGAAGCGCTTCGATCCCACGGTCGGCGTGCGTCTGGTGAGCTTCGCGGTGCACTGGATTCGGGCAGAAATTCACGAATACGTCCTGCGCAACTGGCGCCTGGTGCGGGTGGCGACCACCAAGGCCCAGCGCAAGCTGTTCTTCAACCTGCGCAAGATGAAGAAAAACCTCGCATGGCTCTCGGAAGACGAAACCCGCGCCGTGGCCAGCGACCTGGGCGTAGACCCCTCGGAAGTCAGGGAAATGGAGCAGCGCCTCTCGGCCCGCGACCTCTCCTTCGACCCGACCCCAGCAGAGGACGAAGAGCGGGATTATTCCCCGGCCGCCTACCTGCAAGCCGAGGATGCGGACCCCGCCGTCGCCGTGGAGCGGGCGGAATCGGAAGATGTGTCCACCCTCGCGCTCAGCCGGGCGCTGCAGCAGCTCGATGCGCGCAGCCGGCGCATCGTCGAAACGCGCTGGCTGGCCGAAGACAAGCTGACGCTGCACGAACTCGCCGATGAACTCGGGGTGTCGGCCGAACGGGTCCGCCAGGTCGAGGCCCAGGCGCTGCGCAAGCTGAAAACCCTGATGGCTGACGCCTGATCAGCGAGGCCTAGTCCTCGTCGGCCAGCGCCGCCAGGCGCACCGCCTCGGCCACCGCAGCGTGTACCCGAGGATCCAGCGGATCGGGCACCAGTTCACCAGGCGTTGCTTGCGCTGCGATGGAGTGCGCCGCAGCCAGCAGCATGGCGTCGGTAAACTTCGCGGCCCGGGCCTGCAGGGCGCCCTTGAACAGTCCTGGAAATCCCAGCACGTTGTTGATGCCCTTGCCGTCGGCGGCAAAGGCCGCCCCGGCTTCGAGTGCCTGGACCGGGTCGATCTCGGCGTCCGGATTGGACAGCGCGAGGATGACCTGGCCCGGCCTGACCCACCGGGGATCGATGAGCGCACGCACACCCGTGGTCGCCACGATCACGTCACACTCCTGCATCAGCTCTTGCAACGAGCCGCCGCGCCCACCCATCGACTCGAAGCGCTGCACTGCAAGTGGATTCAGGTCGCTGCCCCGAAGATGGGTCACCCCCGCCCTGCCCAGCAGGCGGGCGATACCGATGCCGGCCGCGCCGAGGCCGACCTGGCCGATCGAGCACGCAGACAGGTCCCGCCCGACCCGGGCGGTGGCATTCATCAGCGCGGCCAGCACGACCACGGCCGTGCCGTGCTGGTCGTCATGCAGGACCGGCTTGTCGAGGCGCTCGCGCAGCGCGGCCTCGATATCGAAACAGGCCGGTGCCGCGATGTCCTCCAGCTGGATGGCACCGAAGGAGGCGGCGATGGAGCAAATGACTTCCACGCAACGCGCAGGGTCGGTCTCTTCCAACAAAATCGGCACCGCGTTGAGCCCGGCCAGCGCGGCGAACAGGGCCGCCTTGCCTTCCATGACGGGCAGTCCGGCCAATGCGCCGATATTGCCGAGGCCCAGCACCGCCGTGCCGTTGGTGACCACGGCCACTGTCCGGTCCAGGCTGGTGTACTCGCGGGCGAGCGAAGGGTCATCGCGGATGGCGAGACAGACCCGCGCCACCCCGGGGGTATAGATGTCCCTGAGTACCTGCTGGGTATTGATGGCCATGGAAGCGCTGAAGCGCAGCTTGCCGCCACGGTGGCGCTCGAACACCCGGTCGGACTTACCCATGAAGCGTGCATTGGGGAGGTCGTCGATGCGCTGGTAGAGGCTGCGGTCGGTAGCCTCGTCCATCTCGAGGGTGATTTCCCACAATGTGCGGCCACGCTCGCGGCGCACGGCGTTGAGGTGGTCGATGATCAGGCCGGCCTCGGCGATCACCTGCAGCACCCTGGCCAGGCTGCCCGGCTGGTGCACCGTTTCCACCATCAGTATCTCGGGTATCTTCATCCTGCCCTCGCGGCCTCGCGGAAAGTGTTGGCGTGCAGTTGAGCGGTGCGCTCGGGGCTTGCAGCGTAGCCGCCGGCCAGCACGATCACCAGCGGAATCCGCAGCGACCGGGCAGCCTCGATCACCAGACGATCCCTTTGGCGCAGGCCGGACTCCGTCAGGGCCAGCCTGCCGTAGCGGTCGCCCGCGGCGGGATCCACGCCGGCGAGCAAGAACGCTATGTCGGCACCCTTCAGGGCCGTGGGGAGGTGCTGTGCGAGTGCAGCGAGGTAACCGTGATCGCCGGTGCCGTCCGGCAACCCGACATCCAGCGTGGAGCGCATCTTTTGCGTCGGATAGTTGCGCTCGCCCTGGATAGAGAAAGTGAACACGTCGGCATCGGCGGCAAAGATCGACGCCGTCCCATTACCCTGATGCACGTCGAGATCGATGATGGCGGCCCGGCGGATCAGGTTATCCTGCTGCAGGACGCGAATCGCGACGGCAACGTCGTTGAGCACACAAAAGCCCTCGCCGCGGTCGGCGAAAGCGTGATGGGTGCCACCGGCCAGGTTGCCGGCAAGGCCGTCCTCCAGCGCTGCCCGGGCGGCCAGCAGGGTGCCATGGGCCGCCAGGCGCGAGCGCCGCCACAAACCGGCCGACCAAGGCATCCCGAGTCGACGCACCTCCAGGGCGGACAATTCCCCACGCTCCAGTCGTTCCAGGTAGCGCCCACAGTGCGCCAGGCGCAGGTCGTCGAGGCTCGCCTCCTGGGGCACCAGTATGTTGGCCTCACCCAGCAGACCCTCGGCCACCAGCATGCCGTACAGCGCACGGTACTTGCCCATGGGGAAGGGGTGGCCGGGTGGCAGGTCAACCTGATAATCGGGATGGTAACTGAGGCGCATAAGCTGGTTTAAGATGCCGTTCGCAGCGATCGAGGGCAATAGATGCAGGCAGAGCCAGCAACGCCGGTCAATGAGGACCAGAACGCCCCCCTGGATCGTCAGGCGGCCCTGAGGGCGTGGTGGACGGTCATCCTGCTGACCCTCGCCTATATCTGCTCTTTCATCGATCGCCAGGTCATCACCCTGCTCATCGGGCCCATCAAGCAGGACCTTAGGCTCAGCGACACCCAGATCAGTTACCTGATCGGCCTGTCCTTCGCACTCTTCTACACAGTATTCGGCTTCCTGATCGCCATCGCGGCAGACCGGCTCAATCGACGCAATATCATTGCCGCCGGCATCTTCCTGTGGACGATCATGACGGCGGCCTGCGGACTCGCGCGCGGCTACGGCCAGCTGTTCCTGGCCCGCATGGGCGTGGGCTTCGGCGAGGGCGCGCTGTCACCAGCCGCCCTGTCCCTGCTCACGGACCTGTTTCCCCGCCGGCAACTGGCGCGGGCCATCGGCGTGTATTCAACGGGCATCGCCATCGGCAGCGGGGTCGCCCTGCTGGTGGGGGGCAGCGTCATCCAGGCGGTCAGCGGCGCGGAAACCGTCACCCTTCCGCTCTTTGGGACCCTGCGGCCCTGGCAGGCGGCATTTATCATCGTCTCGCTGCCCGGCCTCCCCATCGCCCTGCTGATGCTGACCCTCCGGGAGCCGGCTCGCAAGGGCATGACCCAGGGCGCGGGTTGGTCGCTGAAGCCCACCCTGGCTCACCTGCGCGAGCACTGGCGCAGCTATCTCGGCATTGCGCTCGGCATGTCGGTGCTGACCATCATGGCTTACGGCATCATCGGCTGGATCCCGGAACATTTCAGGCGCAGTTACGGCTGGAGCATCGGCCAGCTCAGCCTCTGGTACGGACTGGTCCTGGTCTGCTTCGGCCCCCTTGGCGCCTTCCTCGGCGGCTGGCTGGCGGATCGCTGGCGTGAGCGCCATGCCGATGGTTACCTCAGGGCCGCCCTCGTGGGACTCGCGCTGCTGGGGCCCGCATACGCCCTCTTTGCCTTGATGAAGGACCCCTGGATGTCGCTCTTATGGCTGATTCCGGCGACGGTGGGCGGAGCAATCCCGACCAGCGTGGTGAGTGCCGCGCTGATGCAGCTCGCCCCCGCCGACATGCGGGCACGGATCTCGGCGCTCTATTACTTCGTGATCAGCATCGTTGGGCTCGGCATCGGCCCCACCTCGATCGCGCTGTTGACCGATTACTGGTTCGCGGACGAGGGGATGCTCAGATATTCGATCGCCACTGTGGCGAGCCTGGCTGCCCTTGCCGCCACGGGGCTGCTCATCTGGGTTCGACCTCATTTCACCCGAAGCGTCCTCGCCGCCAGGGCGTGGAACGGGTAATCTCTGCCCATAACATCAATCAGGGGAGTCACTCGCATGAAAGCCAGCGTCAGGATGTCCGTTGCCCTGTGTGCCCTCGTCTGCCTGGGCCTCAGTGGTTGTGCCAGTCAAGAGGAGCCCGCTCGCAAGGCCGTGGCCGACCTGGAGGCGTCCTTCGCCCAGGTAGGGGAAGTAAGCGGCAAGTACCTGCCCGATGCCCATCAGGCGATGCAGGAGGAGATCAATACCCTGAAGGCGGAGGTCGAGGCTGGCGAGTTCGACAGCGTCATCAGCAAGGCGCCCGGACTGTCAGCGGGTTTGCGCAAGCTGCAGGCCGATGCGATCGTGGCCCGCGCCGGTGTCCGCGAGACCATGACCCGCGAGTGGGAAACCATGAGCCAGACGGTACCAGCGCTGCTTTCCCGGGTGGATCGCGAGCTCGGGCGCTACACCGGTAGTGGACGCCTCCCGCGTGGCATGGACCGAGAGGGTCTCAAGGCCATGGTGACCTCGCTCGACGAAGCCAGGTTACGGTGGACGAGCGCAGTGGAAACCGGCAATGCCGGCGACTACGAAACCGCGGTGATGACCGGCCGCGAGGCCCATGCGTCCATGCAGGCGGCCGCCGACTCACTCGGCCTCAAGACCGACTGAGGCCCATCTCGGCCCCTTTCACTCGGCCTGGTGCAGGGGGATCTGCTCCAGGGCGTCGATGCACTGCCGGAGGCTCGAGCGAAACCGTCCCCGCTCCGCCGCCGGCAGCCCCTTGAGCATTCGCTCGATGACCTCGTCGGCGATGGGCCTGGCGCGGCGCACACAGTCCAGGCCGCCTTCGCTGACGTAACACTGCATCACTCGGGCGTTTTCCGGGTGCGGGCGGCGATCGATGATGCCCTGCTGTTCAAGGGCTGCGATCACGCCAATCATGCTCTGGGCGGTGGTACCGGAGCGGCGCGCCAACTGGGCGCTGGACAGGCCGGGCTCGTGCAGCAACTCGTGCAGCACCTGGGCTTGCGGGAAGCCGATGGCGATGTCCGCGTCGCGCATCCGCGTCTCGATGCGGGCCTTGAGCAGGTGATACAGCTCCCTGATCAGGTAGCCCTCGTGCTCGTGCGGATCCTCTGAAATCTGGACCTTGAGTTGACGCATACGGGGATGGTGTCAGGTTCCTTATAGTGTATCAAGTTCCTGATATAATCCGCGTGCCGTCCAAGGAGTCGCCCGTGAAGCTCTCTGATCCCCGTCTTGCCTGCCCGCTGCTGGCAGTCATCCTCATCGCAGCCGGCTGTTCTGGTGACACCGAAGGTGAAGGCATCCGGCCTACACTCACCGCCGCAGTGGCCCGGCCGGAGGTCCGCGACCTGCCCCGTCACGTCATGGCATCGGGTCCGATCGAACCCTGGCAGGAAGCCATCGTCGGGGCGGAGCTCAGCGGCCTCAGGATAGAGCGGGTGCACGCGGAAGTCGGCCAGGTGGTCCGTCGAGGCGCCCTGCTGGTGGAACTCGATGCTGGCACGCTCAAGGCCCAGGTGCTCGAGGCCGAAGCCAGCGTTGCAGAAGCCAGGGCCCTGCAGGTCGAGGCAGCCGCCAGTGCAGCGCGCGGCGAGGCCCTGGCCCAGTCCGGCGCCATCAGCCGGCGCGACCTCGACCAGCTCAAGGCCGCCGCCGGCTCGGCTGACGCACGGGTGCAGCGTGCCGAGGCCCAGCTGGCCATCGGCAGGGAGCGGCTGTCCTACGCCCGAGTGCTGGCGCCCGATGACGGCGTCATTGCCCGCCGCACGGCGGTACCTGGCAGCATGGTCACCAACGGCATGGAACTCTATCGCCTGGTCCGGCAGGGCAGGGTCGAGTGGCGAGCGGAGGTGCCGGAAGGCGCCTTCCCGCAAGTGGCCATCGGCCAGCTCGCCTCGGTCGAATCGCGGGCGGGCGACCGGGTGGAAGGCCGGGTACGAATCGTTTCGCCAGGGCTCGATCCGGCAACCCGCAGCGGGATTGCCTACGTCGACCTGCCGGTGGGCGGACCCCTTCGGGCCGGCATGTACGCCAACGGCTGGATCGAGGTGGGCATGACTCAGGCCATGCTGGTTCCACTCTCCGCCGTCACCAGTCGCGACGGCTCGCATTACGTGTTTGTCCTGACCGACGGTGATCAGGTCCGCGAGACCAAGGTGCAGGTGGGCGCCACGCTCGAGCGGTCGGTCGAGGTCACCGCGGGGCTGTCGAAGGACGCCTTGGTGGTGACCAGCGGCGCGGGGTTCCTGCGCGATGGTGACCGAGTCACGGTGGTCGCCCCGCAATGATCAACGTATCGGCCGCGTCGATCCGGCGGCCCCTGCCGGCCATTCTGGCCTTCGCGCTGGCAACCATCGGCGGTCTGCTCGCCTTTCGCGACATGGGCGTCGCCGACTTTCCGGACATCGACATCCCCATCGTCCGGGTCAAGGTCACCTACGCCGGCGCCAGTCCAGGCCAGCTGGAAACCGAGGTCACCCGCAAGGTCGAGGACGCCATCGCCAACCTGCAGGGCATCGACAAGCTGACTTCCACGGTCATGGACGGCGCTTCCACGACGGTCATCGAGTTTGAACTGGAACGCGATATCGACGCCGCACTGGCCGAGGTGCGCGATGCGATCAGCCGGATCCGCAGCGACCTGCCCCAGGACATCAACGAGCCCAACATCAGCCAGGTCAACATCGCCGGCGGCAACCTGATCACCTTCGCCGTCTTCTCGGCCTCGCTGGACGTGGCCGACCTGAGCTGGTTCGTCGACGATCAGGTCAACAAGGCCCTGCTCGCCGTGCCCGGCGTTGGGAGTGTCTCGAGGGTAGGTGGCATCGACCGCGAGGTGCGGGTCGACCTCGATCCGACCGCCCTGTCGGCCTGGGGGCTGTCAGCGGGAGAGGTGTCCCGACAGCTTCGACGGGTACAGGCAGAGCTGCCGGGCGGACGCGCCAACTGGTCGGGCGGCGAGCAGTCGGTCAGGCTGCTCGGCACGGTGGAGAATTTCGAGGCGCTGAAGGCCTTCCCCATCGCCCTGCAGGACGGGCGGAGGCTGCGCCTCGACCAGCTGGCGACGGTGACCGACGGCGCAGCCGAACGCCGGCAACTGGCCCTGCTCGGCGATGAGGAAGTGGTAGCGTTCTCGATCCAACGGGCTCGCGGCGCCACGGAAGTGGAGGTCGCCGAGGGGGCGAGGAAGGCCCTCGATACACTCCGCGCGGCCTACCCCTCGATAGAGATCCGACAGGTCTCCTCCATCGTCGAGCGAGTAGAACAGAACTTCGTGGCCTCGATGCACATGCTGCTCGAAGGCGCGTTGCTGGCCGTGGTGGTGGTCTGGTTCTTCCTCCGCGACTGGCGGGCCACCTGGATCACGGCGGCTGCCCTGCCCTTGTCGATCATCCCGACTTTCCTGCTCATGCAATGGATGGGATTCACGCTCAACACGGTGACCCTGCTGGCCTTGTCGCTGGTCGTGGGCATCCTGGTGGACGATGCCATTGTCGAGATCGAGAACATCGTGCGCCATCAGCGCGAGGGCAAGGAGCCGCTCCGCGCAGCCATGGAGGCGGCCGACGAGATTGGGGTTGCGGTCATCGCCACCAGCCTTACCATCGCCGCCGTATTCCTGCCGGTCACCTTCATGCCGGGCATCCCCGGGCGCTTCTTCCAGCATTTTGGCTTCACCGCCGTCGCCGCCGTGCTCCTTTCGCTGGCCGTGGCGCGGATGCTCACGCCCATGATGGCGGCCTACCTGATCAGACCGAACGACAAAGCGGAAATCAGGCCCCGCTGGCTGGACTCCTACGTGGTGATGGCTGACTGGACCCTGCATCATCGCTTCCGCACCCTGGTGGCGGCGACCTTGGTGTTCTTCCTGTCCATGTCGCTGCTGTTGTTCCTGCCCACGGGCTTCATCCCCAAGGACGACCTCGACGAGAGCCTGGTCAGGATCGAGTTGGCACCGGGCGCCTCGCTGGCAGACACCCGGGCAGTGGCCGAACGGGCAGTGGCGCTGCTTCAGGAAGAACCCGACGTGGTCAGCATCTTCACCGCCATCGGGGCGCCACTGGCCAGCAACGCGCCTGGTGGGCGCACCACGGCGGGCGATGTTCGCAGCGCCTCACTCACCGTCAACCGCCTGACCGGCAGCGAGCGGATCAGGAACCAGACAGAGTTCGAGGCAGTCGCACGCGAGTTGCTTGACACCCTGCCCGGCGTGCGAACCTCCTTCGGCATGGGCGACAGCGGGGAGACGGTCACGGTGGTACTCGCCGGCAATGACGCGGGGCTGCTCAACCAGACTGCGGCCGAGGTCGAGCGCGAGCTGCGCGGCATATCCGGGCTCGGTCGCGTGCGATCCAGCGCCGCGCTACTGAGGCCGGAAGTGCTGGTGCGACCGGACTTCGCCAGGGCAGCCGACCTCGGCGTCACCACCGAGGCCCTGGCCGATACCATCCGCATTGCCACCAGCGGCGACGTCAACTTCCGCCTGCCCAAGCTGAACCTGCCCACCCGCCAGGTTCCCATCCGGGTGCAGTTGATCGATGCCGCCCGGCAGGATCCATCGACCCTGGCGCTGCTCAGGGTACCGGCCGCCGGCGGCTCGGTTCCCCTATCGAGCGTGGCCAGCATCGAACTGGGCAGCGGTCCTGCGGAGATCGACCGCTTCCAGCGGATGCGCAACGTGAACATCGACGTCGAACTGAACGGGCGGCCGCTCAGTGAAGTGGAAAAACTGGTTGAACAGGCCCCGACCCTGCAGGCCCTGCCAGAGGGCATCGTCCGCGGCATGACCGGCGACGCCGAACGGCAAAGTGAGCTGTTCGGTAATTTCATCATTGCCATGTTCACCGGCGTGTTCTGCGTCTACGCCATCCTGGCGATCCTGTTCAACCACGCCATCATCCCGGTCTCGCTGCTCATCGCCCTGCCGATGTCGATCGGCGGTGCCTTTGGCGGCCTGCTGCTGACCGGGAATGCGCTGACCATGCCGGCGCTCATCGGGATGCTCATGCTGATGGGCATCGCGGTCAAGAATTCCATCCTGCTGGTGGATTACGCCATCATCGCAGAAGAGCGCGGGCTGCCGCGGCATGAGGCCATCATCGACGCCTGCCGCAAGCGCGCGCGGCCCATCGTGATGACCTCGATTGCAATGGGCGCGGGGATGCTGCCGGTGGCGCTGGGCCTCAACGGCGATTCGACCTTTCGTGCTCCCATGGGCATCGCCGTCATCGGCGGCCTGGTCTCCTCCACCGTCCTGAGCCTGCTGGTGGTGCCCGCGGCCTATTCCTTCGTCGCGGAGGTGGTCGAGCGACTCGGATGGCGGGTCCGCAGCGACTGACGAAACCGGGCGCAGGCGAGGACAAAGCCTGGCCCGGTCATGGCGACGTGCTCGGCATGGCAGTGCCGATGATTGCCGCCAACCTGTCGGTGCCGCTGGTGGGGATCGCCGACTCGACCGTCATGGGGCATCTTGCGGATCCCGGCGGGCTCGCGGCCGTAGCCGTGGGCTCGACCCTTTTCAGCGTCGCCTTCACGGCTCTGAACTTCCTGCGCATGGGCACGACCGGCCTGACCGCACAGGCGCATGGCGCCGGTCGCGAAGGCGAGGTGGCGGACTGCCTGCGCCGTGGAGTGCGGGTGGCCGTGATCCTGGCGCTGGTGCTGATGGCGCTGTTGGGCTTCGCCGCAGCGCCACTGGCAGGCCTGCTGGCCGGGGAGCCGATCCTGGCCGGCGATGCCGCACACTACGTGTCCATCCGGCTGTGGGGCGCACCCGCCACCCTCTGCCTGTTCGTGTTCACCGGCTGGTTCATCGGCCTTGGCCGCGGGCGGGATGCCCTGCGGGTCGTCGTCACCGTCAACCTCACCAACGTCCTGCTCGACTTCCTGTTCGTCTGGGGACTCGGTGCGGGCGTGGGCGGCGTCGCCTCGGCCAGCGTGATCGCCGAAGTCATCGGCCTGGCTGTCGCCGCAGGCCTGTCCCGCCAGTACGTACCGAGGGCGGGCGGAGTATCCAGGGACCTCTGGGGCGATTACCTGCCGCTGCTTCGGCTGAACCTGCCGCTGTTTTCTCGCACCGTCGTACTGATGCTGTGTTTTGCCTTCGTCACCGCTGCCGGGTCACGGCTCGGCAGCGAGGTGCTGGCGGCCAACGCACTGCTGATGAACTTCCTGTTCCTGGCGTCTTACGTGCTGGACGGGTTCGCGAATGCAGCGGAGTCGCTGGTGGGGCGCAGCATCGGCGCCGGCGACCAGGCGGCCCTGCAACGCAGCATCGCGCTGACCGCGCGCTGGACGCTGGCTGGCTCTGCTGCGCTCTCCCTGCTGTTTTTCGCCCTGGGACCGGCCGCCCTAGCACTGATGACCTCGCAGGTCGCACTGCGTACCGTTGCGCTCGAACACCTTGCGTGGGTGGCCTGCTTGCCGCTGGTCGGCGGCTGGGCCTTCCTGTTCGATGGCTTCATGGTGGGTGCCACTCGCGCCCGTGACATGCGCGACAGCATGGCCTGGGCGGCTCTCGTGGTCTTCCTGCCCGCCTGGTGGCTGTTGCGTGACTTCGGCAATCACGGGCTGTGGGCCGCCTTCCTGCTGTTTTTCGCTGCCCGCGGCGCCATCCAGGCCTGGATGCTGCGGCACCGCCCGCTGCAGGTCGTCGCCGAAGGCCACATCGGCTAAGCTTGGCCCATGGCGGATTCGATCATCCAGCGAGACCATCGCACCCTGCGCGGGACCATCCTCTACACCAGTCGCAAACCCGAGCGCCTGGGCCAGGAGCGAGGGCGGGAGCGCTTCGAGATCAACGTTCATGGAGACGGCTCGCGCACCTTGAGTGCCCATTGCGAAATCGACGATCGCCCATCGGTGACTCGCGATATCGTCTACGCCCTGGGGCCCAACTGGATGCCGCGCGACTGTTTCGTGCGCCTGACCGTCGGCGATCGCTTCATGGGCACCGGCTGGTTCCGCTTCCACCGCGACTTCGCCGAGTGCGAGGCCTACACCTCGCTGGAGGGACGCATTTCGCAGCGCATGGACCTCGACAGGCCGCTACTCAGCTTCCAGAACCATGCCATCTCTGGCGATGCGTGGCACCTGCGGCTGGTCGATCGCAGTCGCCCCGGCGAGGTGCAGGCCATCGAGCAGCTGCTGCTGTCATCACCGGACCATCGCGGAGCCACCGGCCCGATGCTGTTTTCGGTCGGCCTGCACGTTCGTTATGTCGGCGAGGAGACCATCGAGGTGGCGGCGGGATCGTTCGAGGCCCTGCACTTCCAGTTCGTGTCCGCGCCGGGGCTGCCAGTCGAGCACCCCCACTACGACGTCTGGTGCACCGCCGACGGTGAGTTCCTGTTCCTGCGCGGCAGTGTTGCCGGCTACATGCAGACCCACTACGAATTGGTGGAGCTCTGCTGACCCAGGCCCAGGTAGTTGACGATCCCGCGTGCGGCCTCGCGACCCTCGAACACCGCGGTGACCACCAGGTCGGAGCCACGCACCATGTCCCCACCGGCAAACACCTTGCCGACGCTGGTCTGGAATGGACGACGGGGATCCGCAGTGACCCGGATACGCCCATCGTCATGGGTGGCAACCCCGGCCTCGAGCAGCCAGTCAGGCGGATCGGGCCGGAATCCGAAAGCCACGATCACCGCATCTGCCTCGATGACCTGCTCACTGCCAGGCACCACCTCGGCTTGACGCCGCCCCCGCGGGCCCGGCGGACCCAGCCGGGTCTCCACCAGCTTGACGCCGCGAACGCCGTTCTCGCCCAGGATCTCGACCGGCTGCCGGTTGAACAGGAAGCGACAGCCCTCCTCACGGGCGCTCTTGTAGTCGCGGCGTGAGCCCGGCATGTTGTCCTCGTCGCGCCGGTAGGTGCAGGTGACGCTCGCCGCGCCCTGGCGAAGCGCCGTCCTGATGCAATCCATGCCGGTATCGCCACCGCCGAGCACGACCACCCGCTTGCCCGCGAGGTCGATCCAGCCCTGCCCACCGTCGAGCCCCAGTTCCCGATTCACGTTGGAAATCAGGAACGGCAGGGCCTGATGGACGCCAGGCAGGTCCTCGCCCGCGAAGCCCCCCCGCACCGAACGATAGGTGCCCATACCGAGGAAGACGGCGTCGTGGTTCTCCAGCAGGTCGGCAAACGCCAGGTCCCTGCCCACTTCAACACCCAGGCGGAACTCGACGCCCATGCCCTCCATGATCTCCCGACGCGTCTCGACCACTTCCTTTTCCAGCTTGAAGGGCGGGATGCCGAAGGTCAGCAGGCCCCCAACGCGGGGGTAGCGGTCGAACACCACGGGAGTCACCCCGGAACGCGCCAGGATATCTGCACACCCGAGGCCAGCAGGGCCGGCACCGATGATGGCCACCTTGCGCCCGGTCGGACGGACGCCAGACAGGTCCGGGCGCCAGCCCTGTTTGAGCGCCTCGTCGGTGATGTACTTCTCGATGGAACCGATGGTCACGGCACCAAGGCCGTCATTCAACGTACAGGCGCCTTCACACAGCCGATCCTGCGGGCAGATGCGCCCGCACACCTCGGGCAGGGAGTTGGTCTTGTGCGAAAGTTCCGCGGCCTCGAACAGCTTGCCGTCGTTGATCAACTGCAGCCAGTTGGGGATGTAGTTGTGCACCGGGCAGCGCCATTCGCAGAATGGGTTGCCGCAGGCGAGGCAGCGCCCTGCCTGCTCAGCCGCTGATGGCGCCTCGTAGGGCGCGTAGATCTCGCGATAGTTCGCCAGGCGCTGTTCCACCGGATACTTCTCCGGTTCGCGCCGTGGGATCTCCAGGAATTGCAGGTGTCGGTTGGCCATGTGGGGTCCTAGGCGGCGCGGCGCAGGTTTTCGATCAGGCTGTCGACGTCGGCAGCCTTCGGTTTGACCAGCCAGAACTTGGGCGCAAAGCTCCGATAGTCGTTGAGGATTTCCCGCCCCCAGCTGCTCTGGGTCGCCTGCTGGTGAGCCTGTACCAGCGACAACAGGTGCTGATAGTGAGCCTCCATGCCCTCCGACTGGATGCGGTGGATGTCCACCAGCTCGTGGTTATAGCGGTCAACGAAATCCCGGTCGAGGTCCAGCACGTAGGCAAAGCCACCGGTGAACCCGGCACCGAAGTTCAGCCCGGTCCTGCCGAGCACGACCACCACCCCGCCGGTCATGTATTCGCAGCAGTGATCCCCGGCACCCTCGATCACCGCGATGGTGCCCGAGTTGCGCACTGCAAACCGCTCGCCAGCCGTGCCAGCCGCGAACAACTCTCCGCCGGTCGCCCCATAGAGGCAGGTGTTACCCATGATGGGCGTTTCCCTGGCAATGAACCCGGAATCAGCGGGTGGTCGCAGCACGATTCGGCCCGCCGCCATACCCTTGCCCACGTAGTCGTTGGCATCGCCCTCGAGTTCGAGGATCAGGCCCCCTGCGTTCCAAACGCCCAGGCTCTGCCCCGCGTTGCCCCGCAGCCGGACCGTGAGCGGGGCATCGGTCATGCCGTAGTTGCCATAGCGCCGCGCAATTTCACCCGACACTCGCGCGCCAATGGAGCGGTTGCGGTTGGTCAACTCGTACTCGAACTGCCCGCCGCTGCGTGACTCGATGGCCGGCAGCATGTCGTTGACCATTTGCTCTGCCAGGTCACCACGGTCGAAGGGGCGGTTACGATCCTCCAGGCAGAAGCGCGGGTTGTGGTCTGCCAGCCCAGCGGTTGAAAGAATTGGCGCGAGGTCCAGCTTCTTCTGCCTTGCGGTCTCGCCTTCGGCGATTTCCAGCAGTTCGGTACGGCCAATCAGCTCAGACAGGCTCCTGACGCCGAGTGCGGCCATCCACTCGCGGCACTCCATGGCCACGAAGCGAAAGTAGTTCTCGACCATCTCGGGCAGCCCCACAAAATATTTGGATCGCAGCACCTTGTGCTGAGTGGCCACTCCGGTTGCGCAATTGTTCAGGTGGCAGATCCGAAGGTACTTACAACCCAGGGCCACCATCGGAGCCGTCCCGAAGCCAAAACTCTCGGCTCCAATGGCTGCGGCCTTGATGACGTCGAGCCCGGTCTTCAGGCCGCCGTCGGCCTGCAGCCGCACCCGGTGGCGCATGTCGTTGATACGCAGCGTCTGATGGGCCTCGGCCAGCCCCAGTTCCCATGGCGTCCCCGCGTACTTGATCGAACTGATGGGCGAGGCACCAGTCCCGCCATCGTGACCGGAAATGGTGATGAGGTCCGCGTAGGCCTTGGTCACCCCGGCTGCCACCGTGCCCACGCCCGGCTCTGCCACCAGCTTCACCGATACCAGCGCCTGCGGATTGACCTGCTTGAAATCGAAGATCAGCTGGGCCAGGTCCTCGATCGAGTAGATGTCGTGGTGCGGCGGCGGCGAGATCAGGCCCACACCCGGCCGTGCGTAGCGCAGGGTGGCAATCATCTCGTTGACCTTGTGGCCGGGCAGCTGCCCTCCCTCGCCCGGCTTGGCGCCCTGAGCCACCTTGATTTGCAGCACATCGGCGCTGACCAGGTATTCCGGCGTGACCCCGAAGCGCCCCGAGGCCACCTGCTTGATCCTGGAATTCCGCTCCGTGCCGTAGCGCGCCGGGTCTTCACCACCCTCGCCGGAATTGGACCGCGCACCGAGGCGGTTCATGGCAATGGCCAGTGCCTCGTGCGCCTCGGGCGACAATGCACCGAGAGACATGCCCGCACTGTCGAAGCGGGTCAGGATCGCCTCGATGGGTTCGACTTCGTCGAGAGGCACAGGCTCACGGCCGGCCACCGGCCGGAAGAGGTCACGCAGGCAGGACGGGGGCCGGTCGTTGACCAGCGAGGCGAATAGCCGATAGCGCTCGTAGTCACCAGTGATTACAGCGGACTGCAGTGTGGCCACCACGTCCGGGTTGTACATGTGGTATTCGCCCCCATGCACGTACTTGTGAAGCCCACCGCGATCGAGGTCCTCGTTAGGATCGAAGGCGCGGCGTGCGAGCTCCACCTGGTCCTCCTGGAGGTCGTCGAAATCCGCCCCCTGCACCCGGCTCACCGTGCCGCGAAAGCAGGTCTGAACCACTCGATCGGCCAGGCCGACGATCTCGAACAACTGGGCACCGCGATAGCTCATGATGGTGGAGATGCCCATCTTGGACATCACCTTGAACAGGCCCTTGCGGATGCCGCGCCGATAACTGCGCCCCAGCTCGAGGCGAGTCTTGGCATCCATCTTCACCGAGCCCTTCTGCATCATGTCGAAGAGCGTCTGATAAGCCATGTAGGGATACACGGCCGTCGCGCCGTAGCCGATCAGGCAGGCGAAATGGTGGGAGTCGCGGGCAGTACCAGTCTCCACCACGAGATTGCAGCGGCAGCGCAGTCCGGTCTCGACCAGACGGTGGTGCACGGCTCCGGTGGCCAGCAAGGCATGCAGCGGAATCCTGCCAGGCACCAGGTAGCGGTCCGACAGCATGATGAGGTTCTTGCCACCGCGCACGGCGGCCTCAGCCTGGCTGCAGACCTTTTCTAATGCGGCCTGCAAGCCCTCGGCCGGGTCGTATTGGAGGTCGACGAACTCATGGTCGATGCCGATATCCTTCATGCCCAGCAACTGGCGGAGCTTGCGCTGCGAGAGCACCGGCGAGTTGAGCACCACGTGGCGTGCATGTTCCCGGGTGGGCATGAACACGTTGCTTTCCGGGGCGATCATGGTCTGCAGCGACATCACGATGGACTCGCGCAGGGGATCGATGGGCGGGTTGGTGACCTGGGCGAACTGCTGCCGGAAGTAGTCGTACAGCGAACGGATGCGACTGGACATCACCGCGACAGGCGTGTCGTCTCCCATCGAGCCTACCGCCTCGCTCTCGTCCTCGGCCAGCACCCGGATGATCTCGTCACGCTCCTCGGCGGTGATGTTGAACATCTTCTGGTAACGCGACAGCGTCTCGCGATCGAAGGGTTCGGCCGCGAGGCGCGGATCGATCAGGTCAGTGTCGAGGTAGCGGACCTCCTTCTTGAGCCAACTCTTGTAGGGATGACGCACCTTCAGCAGGTCGTCGATGCGGCGGGTGTCATGCAGTTCGCCGGTCTGCAGGTCGAGGGCCAGCATCTCTCCGGGACCCAGGCGGCCCTTGGCCAGTACTTCCGAGGCTGGGTA
>JAURMS010000170.1 GCA_030830595.1 Gammaproteobacteria bacterium
CCCCTGCCCTTCAATTCAGCCAGCAAGCCGCGTGAAGCGGCCTCTACCAGGTCGAGCACCTGCTCGAAACCGGCAGCGCCACCGTAGTAGGGATCGGGCACTTCACGGTGGCCAGCCTCGGGTGCGTACTCCATGAACAGGCGCACCATCGCCGAGTGAGTACGTGGTTCGACACGGCGCAACTGCGCCAGGTTGGCATCGTCCATGGCTATGAGCAGGTCGAAGGCGTGAAAGTCTTCGGCACTGACCTCCCTCGCGCGCAGATGTCCCATCTCGATGCCACGACGGCGAGCTGCGGCAATCGTGCGCCGATCGGGGGGATCTCCCACGTGATAACCATGGGTACCGGCGGAGTCGATGTGGATTTCGAGTCCCTCGCCTTCGAGTTCCACAACCTTCCGGAACACCGCCTCGGCAGTGGGGGATCGACAGATGTTGCCCATGCACACGAACAGCACTCTCATCGGCTACTCCACGGGTCTCAAAACATAGCGACCCACCAGTCCATCGCGTAATTCAAACCAGCCGAAGAACGGGATCTCGCGTCCCGGACCTTCCACGGCGGCAAGAAAGGCGCCCTGGCTGCCATCGCACACCAGTTGGCGGATCCGGTGACGAATCCCCGCCTCGGCCAGCTTCTTCACCCGCTCGGCCAGGAGGTCGTGCACGGCCTGTCGGCCCTTCAGCCTCGTGGGCTCCGCCCGCCGCCGGTAATCGTGGTGCTCCCAGACCTGCACATGCGACCAGTCGATGTCCGGATGCAGGGCCAGCACCGCCGAGGCCATGTCGCCGCGATCGATTGAGTCGTAATACGTAGCCTGCAACAAGTGACGGGCGAGTTCGGTTGCGTTCATCGTCATCCTCCGGGATTCCAGACCACCACCTGCGCCGGGTTGACCAACCCATGTTCGGCCTTGCGCGCGGTCAGGCGAAAAGCCTCCGGCACCTGCTCCAGGCCATCGAGAATGTGGGTGACCATGGGCTTCACGTCGATGCGACCCTCGCCCAACCAGGCCAGGGTGCGCTGCAGGATCGCCTCCGTCATCAGGCTGGGAAAGAGGTAGCGAATCCCGCGGAACCGGAACAGGCGGTAGGGGAGAAAAGTGCCGTCGCCATTGAAGGCCACGCCGATCACGCTGCCCGTATCCCTGACCATGCGGGCCGCCTGCGCCAGGGTGGCATCACCCGCCAGGCCCTGCTCGGGCGGACCGCCGGCGGTTTCGAAGACCACGTCGACCCCCTGCCCGCCCGTCGCCTGAATTACGGCGTCCACGGGATCACACGCACTGGCATCGATGCAGAGATCGGCCCCCAGCTGCCGCGCGAGCGCCAGGGACTGCGGACGTCGGGCAATGGCGATGACCCGCGCCGCACCCGCGGCGCGCGCGGCCTGCAGGCAGCTGAGCCCCATGGCACCCTGGCCGATGACCGCAACGCTTCGACCCGCGAGATCGCCCGCGGCATCGACCGCCGCTACGGCGTCGGTCAGCGCCTGAACCACTGCGCCCTCACTGAAAGAAACCGAGTCCGGCAAGCGCCCCAGCAGGGTTGCCGGGACGGCAATGTACTCGGCCAACGCGCCGGGCATGTCGAAGCCGACAATTCCTTCCGGGTGCGATCCGCGCGCCGCCACCCGATCACCCACCGCGAGCCGCTCGACACCCGCACCGATAGCCGTTACCACGCCAGAAAACTCATGCCCGAACAACGGCTGGGGACCGCTGGCGAGGGCGGCAGCCACCTGCTCGTGCAGGTAGGTCTTCGCCCCTTCGAACAGCAGTGTTTCCGTGATGCTCGGCTGCACCACGCACACCCGGACGACGACCCAACCCGGCTGTGGGACCGGCAGGGGTCGTGTTCCGAGTCGCATGTCGCCATAACCGTGAATGTGCCAGGCACGCATGGCTCAACAACCGGTCACGGCAGACAGTAGAATGCGCGCATGGAAACATTCATCGAACGCCTGTTGTTCGCCTGCCGCTGGCTGCTGGCGCCGCTGTATCTGGGTCTCTCGCTGGCCCTCATGGCCCTCGGCGTAAAGTTTTTCCAGGAGGCCTGGCATGTATTGTCCCATGCCCTCACCGATACCGAGGCCCAACTGGTGCTCACGGTGCTGGCCATGATAGACATTGTTCTGGTGGGCAGCCTGATCGTGATGGTGATGTTCTCGGGCTACGAGAACTTCGTGTCGCGGATAGACGTCAAAAATGGCGAGTCGCTTGGCTGGCTCGGCAAGCTGGATGCGGGCACCCTGAAGCTTAAGGTGGCGGCCTCGATCGTGGCCATCTCGAGCATCCACCTCCTGCGGGTCTTCATGGATGCCCAGCAGATCGCCAACGACAAGATCATGTGGTACGTCATCCTGCACATGACCTTCGTGCTCTCGGCATTGCTGCTCGGGGTGCTGGATCGACTCTCGTTCGCAGCCCACCGGGAACATTGACCGGCGCGTCACGACGCGCCGACCAGCGCCCGCACCCGTTCAAGATCTTCGGGCGTGTCCACACCCGCTCCGGGCACCGTCATGGCTTCCGACACGGCGATCGCCATGCCGTGGTGCAGCGCACGCAGCTGTTCCAGCCGCTCGCGCAATTCCATTTCGCAGGGCGGCAGGGAGGCAAGACGCAACAGCGCCGCGACCCGGTAGGCGTAAAGGCCGATGTGGCGCCAGGTATCGGTCAGGCCTCGATCACCATCGCGATCCAGGGGGACGGGAGCACGACTGAACAGCAAGGCCCGCCCGTCTGCCCGACGAACCACCTTGACCGCTGCCGGATTCCTGAACTCCTCCTCGGAGGTAATGGCCGTGCACAGGGTGGCCAGGTCGGCACCCGGGTCTGCAGCCAGCAGGCCCGCCACTTGCCCGACCAGCACCGGCGGTAGCAGGGGTTCATCACCCTGCAGGTTGACCACCACGGTATCGCCAGGCCAACCGCGGCTCGCCGCCACTTCCGCAATGCGGTCCGAACCGGTGGCATGGGAGGACGACGTCATCTCCACCTGCGCGTCGAGCGCCTCGCAGGCCTCGCGAACACGCTGGTCGTCCGTCGCGACGATCACCTCACCGGCACCCGCCTCCAGCGCCCGCTGGTAGACATGCAGGATCATCGGCCGACCGCCGATGTCCGCCAAGGGCTTCCCGGGCAGGCGAGAGGAAGCGTAGCGAGCGGGAATGACGACCTTGAACACGCCTCAGCGCGCCAGCACCGGGTCATCGGCGGTCAGTTCACTCGCCTCTTCCTGCAGCATGACAGGAATGCCCTCGCGTACGGGGTAGGCCAGTCGATCGGCGCGACAGACCAGGCGCTCGGGGTCGGTCAAATAGACCAGCGGACCTTTGCAGATCGGGCAGGCGAGAATATCCAGCAGTTTCTTGTCCAAGTTACCTCCCGGCACTCACGGTCTCCAAGACTCGGTCGACGACGCCCAGCAACCGCTCGGTGCCCACGGGATCGATGACGGCCTGCACCTCAAGGTACCAGTGCCGTCCGTCGACCGGATGCGGATATTTTACGGCATCTTTTTCGGTCATCAGGATCGGAAGTTCGTCAGCAAAGTCCACCTGGCCAGCCGTGGGCACACCATGGTCCCTCAGGGGGAGCGGAATGACCTCCACGCCCAGCGAGCGCAGGTGCTCGAAGAAGCGTTCCGGGTCGCCGATCCCGGCCAGCACGTGGGCCCGCCGACCGGCCATCGCTGACGGTGGCTGTGCCTCGCCGCCCGCCAGCGGTACCCAGCGCATGGACTGCAGCGTCATCAGGACGCCGCCACTGCCAGGGGGCAGGGTGCCTGTACAGACCAGGGCATCCACCTCGGCCAGTCGCTCGGGCGGTTCGCGCAGGGGCCCGGCCGGCAGCAGATGCGCATTGCCGAGGCCGCGTCGTCCATCCATCACCACGATCTCCGCATCGCGATGCAGGTTGTAATGCTGCAGTCCGTCGTCGGAGAGGATGAGGTCGCAGTCTCCCTCGACCAGCCGGGCCGCATCGATACGCCGCTCGCCAACCGCGACGGGCATGCCGGTCCTGTGGGCCACCAGCAGGGGCTCATCGCCGACCGTCTCGGCAGTGTCCTCAGGGCCCAGGCGCCTGGCCCCTTTGACGCTGCGGCCATAGCCGCGACTGATCACCGCAGGGCGCAGCCCACGCTGTTGCAACTGCTGCGCCAGCCAGACCACCAGCGGCGTCTTGCCGGAGCCGCCGACGGTGAGGTTGCCGATCACGATCACGGGCCGCAGGCTGCGCTCCACCCTCGCGAGGCCCACCCGGAACGCAAGGCGACGCAACCGCACCACCACCCCGAACAGCCAGGACAGCGGCAACAGCCAGGCTGAAGGCCGACCCGCCTCGTACCAGCGCCGAACCAGTCGCTC
>JAURMS010000020.1 GCA_030830595.1 Gammaproteobacteria bacterium
CATCGTCACCGATGCCTGGCACCCCCAGGTCAACGGCGTCGTGCGCACCCTGGCCACGACCGCAGAGTGCCTCAGGAGCATGGGGCACGCGACGATCATCGTCTCGCCGGAGGGATTACCCTCGATTCCCTGCCCCACCTATCCTGAGATACGCCTCAGCCTGAGCGCCCGGCGGGCGGTGACCAGCCGGCTCGAGGACTGCCAGGCCGATGCCATCCACATCTCGACCGAAGGGCCCCTGGGCCTGGCCGCCCGCAGCTGGTGCCTGCAGCACCACCAGCCTTTTACCACCGCCTATCACACCCAGTTTCCAGAATATCTGCGTGCGCGGCTGCCGATTCCGCTGCGGGCGAGCTACGCATGGCTGAGGCGCTTCCACGCGCCCGCCGTCCGAACCCTGGTCTCGACCCAGTCCATGCGTCGCACCCTGGCCGCTCGCGGATTCCGGCACCTCGCCCAGTGGGGACGCGGTGTCGATTGCGAGCTGTTCCGTCCGCGCGATAAGGCCTGGCTCGACCTGCCGCGCCCCGTCTCCGTGTATGTCGGTCGACTGGCAGTGGAAAAGGGGGTGGAGGAATTCCTGGCCCTCGACCTGCCCGGAACGCAGATGGTCATCGGCGATGGACCGGCACGCGAATCATTGGCGCGGCGTTATCCGCAAGCCGTCTTCACCGGCTACCTGCAAGGCGAAGCCCTGGCGCGCCACATCGCAGCCAGTGACGTCATGGTCTTTCCCAGCCGCACCGACACCTACGGCCTTGTCATGCTCGAGGCCCTGGCCTGCGGCGTGCCGGTGGCCGCCTATCCCGTGACCGGCCCGATAGACGTCATAGAGCAGCATGTCACGGGCATTCTGAACGACGACCTGCGCCTCGCGACCCTTGCCGCCCTGCAACTCGATCCGGTCAACTGTCGGAGGGCCGCGATGCGCCGCTCCTGGGAAGCCTGTACCCGGCAATTCCTGCAAGCCCTGGCCTGCGAAGAAAGCGATTGGATCGGAACGAATTGCGGTAATCCCTCATGATCAGCTGCGGCGCCCGACGCACAATACAGCCCTGCTATAGTGAAGGGGCACAGGGCCGTGGCGCGTTGCACCCCGGAATTGATCGACCAGCGCGCGTTTGACTACTACCCCAGGCTGTCACGCCTGAGAAATTACTGCCTGAACCATCTTGATGGCCCGATCTCGCTCAGCGAGGCCGCAGCACAGGCATCCCTCGAGCGCACCTACTTTTCCACCTACTTCCACCTGAAGGTAGGAGTCTGTTTTGGCTGCTGGCTGACTTGCCAGCGTATCGATCAAGCCCGTTTGCTGTTACGCAGTTCAGAGGTGTCGATTACGGAGGTGGCGGCCGCCGTGGGTTATCGCAGCCTCAGTGGTTTCGAGCGCGCCTTTCGTAGCACCACCGGCTCCACTGCTGCTGGCTATCGTCAGCGTGCCAGGCCTACGCACTAATACCTAATTCCTCGACCTGTTCCAGAAACCGCCAAATTGCGGACGCATTTCACCCAACATCCGCAGAGTAGTTCTGTCCCCATGAGCCGATGATGAAAGTCCGTTTAACGGAGAGCCAGCACGACTGGCCAGGAGGCTCAAGATGAGATACGGAGATGAATTTTTCCACACCGGCGTCATCGCCACTGTTGCCCTTGCAGCATGCCTGATCACCGGATCGGCCCTTGCCGCCGATCCAGCCACCCAACTCGAGGATGCCGAGGTGACGGCAACGAAGATGAAGATGGATAACTCCCGGGTGACCAAGACCGTGCGCGTGTCCTATGCTGATCTGCGGATCGACAGCGCCGAGGGCATTGCCACGCTGAAGTCGCGCATCCGGACCGCACTGCGTGAGGTCTGCGACAGGGCTGATACCAAGCTGTTGCGCGATCGGGCCGATGAGCTGCGCTGCCGACACAACGCATGGAACGGCGCCATGGCGCAGGTCGACGAGCTGGTGGCCGAACAGGTCGCCGCACGCTGACCTGATGCCGGTCCCGCCGGTCCGGGCGGGACGCTCCTGCGGTGGCCGAGCAGCTGCCGCAGGAGCTTTTTTGCACCTCACACCCTTCGTGGCACTCCGCGCACAGCCTTGCCGGCCACCTGCGGCGCAAACATGTCCTGCAGGTGGGCCATGCAGGCGCAGACCTGGTTGGTCGAGAGCGCATAGCGCACCTGCCGGGACTCGCGTTCACAGGTGACAAGGCCTGCACGACGCAACGTAGCCAGCTGCTGGCTCAGCGCGGGCTGGCCGATCCCCGTGCAGGCCTCGATGTCGGACACCACGCGCGGACCTCCGAGCAGGCAGGACAGGATCATCAGCCGCTGCGGCTGCGCGTAGACCTTCAGCAATTCGGCCGCGCCCTCTGCCGCATCGCGGTCCAGGTAGGATTCTCTCATGAGCTGATGGCCCCTTGACTAATACATTAGTAATCTCTAAATTACACAATTACAAACTTTAAGTAAATATTTAATTGGAGACCGCCATGAGCGACAAGGCACTGGAACACGCCATCAGGCAGGTCGAATCGACCCCGGCCGGTCTGCTGCGGGTTAAGGGCTTTTTCGACCCGGAGACGTTTACCGTCAGCTACGTGGTCCACGATCCTGGCTCGATGCGCGGCGCCCTCATCGACAG
>JAURMS010000171.1 GCA_030830595.1 Gammaproteobacteria bacterium
AGGTCTCTGGCCCAACAGACTGCCGGAATCCACGCTCTTCGGTATGCTGGGCGCGACATTGGGCGTGGCGGTGAGTGCGTTCGGCTTGGCCCGCGTATTCCAGCTCTCGCGCATTGTGTTGACTACGCCCGATCATCGCAGCCGCCGCCGCGCCAGCCCTGTCAAGCGCAACATGGAGACCCTGCGCCCACCGCTTGCAGCGGAGTCAGAGCCAACGGAAGCCCTCGAAGCTGCGGAACTTCCCCGCGTCGCCTGAGGGCGGATCCCCCTTTCTATCTCGCTAGCTCCTGCGGATAAATCCACCACTCTTCGCAGCTACCCTCTTTAGCTGCTTAGCTGCAGAAATTCTCTCGCCGCGAGTACGCACCCAACCGGCTCATCTGCAGCATTCATAAGGCGCCCCCGCTGTCTCGACAGAGCTTCCCGGCCTGGGACTCTCAATGTCTGTAGTGTGACTTCCGTCACATTAAATTGCATAATATTTGTTAATATTTACAATGATCAAAAGAATTGCAGCCTGCCGAGCTACCGGCGCGCCTAGGGGGACAATACCCAGCAGGGGCTAGCCTATAAGCAACAATAAAACCTAGGAGAACATGCGCCATGTGCGTCAAAAAAACATTATTGGTCGTCGGAGCCCTGCTGGCCGTGACGGCCCCGCTGGCGAGCATGGCAGAGCCCCCGCCGCCCGATGCGGTGATTTACGGGATCGGGTTCGACACTGCCGGCCGGTACATCTACAAAATCGAGCTGTCGGACACCAACCCTGGCCCTGGCACAGGCGTCTCGGAAGTGCTCTACGATATCGGACAGGACCCATCAGGCGAAACCTACTCCCCCAATGGTCTGGCGACCGATAGCGCCAAAGGACTCATGTATTACTCGGTCGGGTCGTCTGTACAGGGTAGCCCCACTCAAAACAACAAACTCTACTCGATAGACCTCAATGCTCTGGATCAGCCGCCCCAGGACCGCGGAACAATCGTGGGCTACGCGGGCGGCGCTGTCATGTATGAGGGAAATTACTACTACATCGATGGCAGGGGAGAGGGCTCCCTCAATGTCTACCGAGTGACTTTCAAAGAAAGCAGCGGCATAAGCGATGGAGATATTTTATCAACTCAGCTCCATTGCACCCTGCAACCCAACTCGCCCGGGGTGGTTGATGCCAATACCAAGTTCAAGGGTGGTGATTTGGTTGGGTTGCAAGGCGTGATCTATGGAAGCGCGCTGGATTCGCGTAGCACATCGAACGGGAACGATGACGTTCCTGTGTTCTTCAGGTTCTCCATCGGAGACTGTAATGATCTGACCGTGGTAAAGCCGACAATTTCCACTGGGAGCGGCATCAAGCAGCTGCAGTTAGCGTGGGGTATGGATTACAAACTGTACGGCCAAAGTCCTGGTAGCACCGATCCGGTTGATGCGACCAAGATTTACGTGGTTGACAGGAACACAGGGGAAGTCAGCCCGGGACCGGAGTACTCACCGCCTCTTTTGCTCTCCGATCTGGACGCGCCGCCACCGGAAGCCCGTGTCACCATCACCAAAACAAACAACTACTTCGACCCCCAAGGTGAAGAGGGCACTGTCCCGGAGATCCCGGTGGGCAGCCAAGTGATATGGACCTACGAAATCAAGAACGCCGGACAATTGGGACTTACAGACGTCACAGTCACCGATGACAAGGTTGCAGCGGCTGATATCGACTGTGATGGAGGTGACAACACGCCGACTGACAACGTGATATCCAGTCTGGACGTAGGAGCCAGCAAAGTCTGCGAGGCGACGGGAACCGCAGTCTCTGGAGCTTACACGAACATCGGCACGGTCACTGCGAAGCACGCGCTTCAGTTCGAGGAAGGGCTGGGCACCGTGACAGACAGCGATGACGACCGCTACCTCGGCGTTACACCCACAGAAGATCACGACGTGGCCCTGCTCGTGATCGACCGCGACAGCCTCTACGACTCCGCCCGCTGCTACAAGTACAAGTACGGTCGCTGCTACAAGTTCCGGAAGGATGATCCGGATGACGATGAGGGTGATGAGGTCGAATACAAAAAGGGCGCCAAGTCGAACAAATACGGGCCGCTGTCTGATCTGCGGTCCTGGGCCAAATCGGAACTCGGCGAGCCTGGCTATGGCAAGCGAGACGTCCTCCCTTGGTTCAACGCAAACGTCGGCACAGTGGTGACCCTGGCGACAGGGAACGTCTACAAACACTCCAAGTATGGCAGCGCCGAAGGTTGGCACGCGCCAGACTGCATCCCCCAGAAATGGTTGTCTCCCAGCGCGTCGGCGACAGACAATACCTGCATGACTACCGACCCTGATCGTCGGGAAGGGATCAACAACTTCCTGTTTGATGGCAAAACGCCCTACGGCGGTGCGCCCTCCTCGACAAGCATCGAGGAAGAACGTCTGGAGCGGGTTCCGTATGTGCTACCGCTGCGGGCGCGTGGTCTCAAGTTGCTCGAGGGCACGAAGGTCTGCGCCGTGGTGTATGCAGACGACGTGAAAATCTCCTACCAGGACAAGAGCTACGACGGCAAGAAGAAAAGCAAGTACGGAGAAAGTGCCTGTGCCGGCGATGATTCTTGCGTTTGGGGAGATCTCTCCGGCAAGACTTACGGCATCGTGGCCTTCGAGGTAATGGAAGCGCGCGATCGCGATTGCAAGTACTGCTTGCCGGATGTGGACGTGAAGGTTCTCGACCCGGCAGAAACCTGCAACAGCGTGGTGCTCTACAACGCGCCAGTGCCAAGTGGGGCGAAATATCCCAAGGATATTGCGGTGGACCCGCTCTACGATCAGACCGATGACAAGAAGGGCTATTTGCGGCTCTTTTACGACGAGCCAAACGAAAATCTTCTGTTCTGATCTACGCGGTGACGGAGGGGTACGCTACTCCTCCGTCACCGCCGTCTTGCCAACGGGCTCTATCCCGACATCACTCACTTTTGTCTCTTAGCACGCGTTGTTGCCCTCTCCTCTACGCCAGGCACCCAGGCGCGAGCACTGCCCAGTCCCCGCCTCGCCAAGGCCCCGCAAAGCCGAAACAGGTGCCGCAACCCTCGCACGGGGTTCGACTCGGCTTGTTTGCGTGCGATGCAGGCATCGATGCGCTGCCTGAGGTTCTGCACCCACAAGCCATCGATCCCGCGCTTGCAAGCATAGTCGAGAATCGTTTGAAGTTCGGGCAGCTGAGTGTCATTTCTGACACGCATGCACAAGATATCAGCCGGGTTCAGCGGTTCATCGAAACAGAGTGCGTTCGGCACCCCTACTGTCATCAGGTTCATTTTAGTCCTGATACACTTTTCGCAGACACCGCAATTGCGTTCCTTGGCGCTGCCCTCCCAGCAAACCTTGAGCGTTCGCAAGGCGGTAGGGTAGTTGCAGAGTAGCTCGACCTTTTCCGTGCGCGTGTAGGCGCAGCCATCCAGAACAAGCCGGGTTTGGTCACCTGACATGAGGTAATTAGTGGCGGGCGTTGAACCCCACGGATAAACCATTTGTGAATAGGGTTCGTCCGGCGACGAATCTGCAAGCGGGCCTCCTGATACAGACGCTCCACGCGCTTGTAGTTCGCGACCGCCCCCGCCTGTCGTAGCTTCAGGAAGATCATCTCCGCCCCTAGCGCTTGTGTCGGTGGGCCAGCCCCACAATCCGATCGCGCAGCGCTACGTTGCGGTCCGGGCACGTTCATCTCGCCGAACTTGCTGCGGCAGAGGTAGTTAGTGGGAAGCCTCGCTGAAACCGTGCCGCCGACAGAGGTCCTTGACCGACATCCCTGCATCCGGTTCATGCAGGAAGCCAATGATTGGGCTGATGCCGGTTCGGTAAACGCGTTCCTAAGCTCCTAAAACTTCCTCGAACTGTGTGACGCACTGACATAACCCAGCGTCGAATGCCGGGAGGATGAGGTCAGATTGCGCATGCGCCAGCAGCGGTGGCCTGGCTCTCCAAGATCTTCCGCAACACATCCCCACGGTCATGGGTATAAAAGATGGCGGAGACACCGACTGAGTGCATGAGGCTAATCTTCGTGGTGTCAGGGTGATGGCGTTTCCACACGCGCGCGTTCAAAGGCCTCAGCAAAGGTCCCGCATCTGATCAACTCCTCATCGTCTCCCAGCCAGAATTGGACGTAGGAGGAAAGCTTGCCGTAGGTATTGTCAACATAGTAGACCCTGCTGCCGCCAAGCCGTCCCAACAGGCATGCGTGGAGCCGATCGGTAAGAATCGCCTCTCCCTGTGCCAATAACCTCCAGCCACGCATCAAGCGTTGGTCTGCCAGCGCGTTGGCGGTATGCAGCGTCAAGCGGTTCAGCGGAGAGGAAACAGAAATGCAAGAGCGAGACAGCCGTTGGGCTAGGTGGTAGTAGCGCTTCTGCCGCGTGCTGGGCTCGTCGATCCAGTCTGCGATCAGGCATTCACCTTTACCGGCGTTGATCAAATCCAGATTACCTGTGCCAACCCTCTCTTTGTCACTCCGCGCCAGAACCACAAATCGATGAGTCTTGTCTTCTTTGGAGAATAGTGGCATCCCCAACTGGTGGGCCATATCCGGGCAAAGGTGGACCGGCGCGTCAAAATGGCGTCGGGCGAGCGCTGCGCTGGCGCCGTCACGCACCAAGATGTGGAAGTCCCGATGGCCAGCAATGGCCGCACGGGCGGTCGCCAGAAGGTCTGGACGGCTGAAATGAATGGATTGCGGAAGCTGAATAATCCGACGCTCAGGAAAGTCCACCAGCACCCGTTCACGGAATTGCTGGTGAACGGGCCAGAGATCCCCAAAGTTGCCGCCTCCGTGGATGAGGATGAGGCTATCCCCGCGCCCCACAACCTCTCGATCGTAATCCTCTGTAGTGCAGATATAGCGTATGCGGCGACCTATCTGCCGTAAGAAGGCGATTTCCCCCGACCAAATAGCGCTATCGCCTACGTTGGAATGATTGGGGAAATCCAGGAGCGTACATTCTTCATGACCTGCCATCAGTGGTTCCAGCGCGTCCCGGATGACTGTCCTAAGGGCGTGCTGAGAAGTTTCGAGTTTCATTGGTTATCCAAACAGGCGCTTCCAGTAGTAGCGCATCAGATTGGTCGTGAGTTGTCGTTTCTGCCGAACCATAGCCTGCAAAAGCGAGGAGGCATGACGGCCTGCTGCTCTCGCCAATCCGGGCGTATCGGCGTTCAGGCTTGGCAAATCTGCTAAAGCTTTTGCAAGTTCCTTGCCCTGAAAACGGGCGAGGGTTTGTTCCAGAGCCATGACCAGATCCGAGCCCCCCCCCTCTTTTCTGAAAAACCGTAAAATTTCTTCGAAATGAAAGAATACAAGGCTGTTGGGAATTTCAACTTGAGCCACTTTCTGGGCGGTAAGGGTAGCTTCGAAAGCGGTACAACGGTTCAGCGCGCCTGCTGCCTCCAGGTTGAGCATGGTGCGAATGCACTTCTCGCAACGGCCGCAGTTGTAAGCGTTACCCAGATTCTCCCAGCACACGCGCAGTTGTGACAGGGCGGGCGGGAATCTACTGATGGCGGCAACCTTTTCATTGCGAGTGGACTCAGCACCGTCATGGATTAAGTTCATATACTCGGTGCTCCACAGGGGATCGAGAAGGGGATGAGACCCACAGGGTTCGAGGTGTGCATAGGACTCCGAAGATGGAACAAGGACATTCCCCACCTCGCCTCCCAGCAGGACGGCAACGCCGGCAAGTGCCGCACCAAACTGATGGCTAACCCAATCGACATGACGGTTCGTGAAGGGCTTGCTGTTGGTCTCTATCTCCACCAGACGTTTACCCAGTCCCGTGGCTGTTTGTTGCATTGCATTGGTGACCCTGGAGCGAAGCTCGATGTTTTCCAGAGACAGATCGAAGCCGTGCACCAGAATCAAGGTGGAGATGATGTTTTGGTGCTTGAGAGTAGTGTAGAAAGAATCCACTCCACCAGAGAAAAAGGCAGCGGTCCCTTCCCTCGTCCGCATGGCAGACGCAGGTGCCGTGCCGGCTTCAAGCCGTACACGATGCAAGTCGGGATGCCATTTGCAGAGGATGTCCTGAATGGTGTTCAAGCTCGCGACAAGGCGCGGCGATACGTTGCTCTCAACTCGGATGGGCAGACCCAGCTTCATGGCGGTGGGCATGCATGTGATCACGAAGGCATCCGCGCCCCGGGGCAGAAGTGCATCGCTGGGTCCCCGGAACCACAGATCGTGGCTTTCGGAAGGGGTTTCCACGCGGGCGGTGACGGTGGTCTTACCGGCTTCGGTGTGAACTTCCGGCGGACGAATTATGAAGGATTGCATTTTTACCCCGTAAGCCGGTCGGAGAGGATGGACAGACCCACCAAAGTCTTCAGCCGGGCACTGTGGATGATGCCGTCGGCACAGATGATGTCCTGATCTGGCGTTTGCAGATAGTGATCCAGTGCGGTCTGGTTGAAAAGTTGGCGGGCTGAATCAGAGCGCAAAGCGGCCTCCTGACGGATGGCACGCCACCCCGGGTTGTTGATGTCGAATAGCCGGTAGTAGGTGCGTTTTTCCCGTTGGCGAGACCAATTTTTTTCTGCCCATCTGCATAGCTGGCGCCTGGCCCTGCCGAGTCTTGTTTCTAGGAGAGGACTTGTATCATGGGAGTTACGGTCCAGAGGCAGTACTGCCAGCCGACGATGATCATGCTTGAGTGTGTCGACCTGAATCTGGCGATTGTTCAGATAAGCAGAGGGCATGGCCAAACAGGTTTCGAGCATTGGACGGTCTGCGTAAGGCATCACCGGCCACACGAATTTTGACAACCGCCATATGTAGGGTCCCACGTGGTAGCGGCAGCGGTGGTAGAGGCCCCAGAGGGCAGCCTTCTGAAAGGGCAGGCCAGGGAGGGTTTCGTAAGTAGCCCGCATTTTTGCCACGCAAGCGGCTACCGCTTCAGTCATGGGGAGAGCTCGGACCAGGGAAATTATCTCTGCTGGCGCGAATCCCATTGAATTCACGGTGGCGTACAGTGCGTCGAAATCATGTAGCCCGCGCCGGTGATTGTAGGCATGGGGAATCAGACTGCCGCCCATCACGTGGTCACCTAGGAAGCCATTGACCAGCTCCAGAGTTTGGCACTTGATGCTGTCCGTGCGGGTGAGCCAGCTGAAGTCGTGAAATGTGTTGGACAGATGTTCCTCTTCCGCCACCACCAAAGCCAGTTCGTGATAACGCTCGAACCGGGCGGGAAGAAGTCTGGTCTGCATGTGCAGGGTTTTTGCGACTGCCTGCGCGCAGCGGACTTCGTGGTCTCCGGGATCACCGAAGGTGAAAGCAGTGGTGGCTTGAAGCCGGGCTTCATGCAAGTGCCCGGCTACCAAACGCGAATCCATCCCCCCTGACAGCATCAACCCCCCAGGGCCTCGACGAGTGGCGCGGATGACTGCCCGATGGAGAGTGGCGTCAAAAAGCTTGCGGGCCGGGCCGAATTTCAGACCGAAATACTCCTCGCTCGGGACCAAGCGGTTGGCAGGCAGGCTGGCCGCTGGCGCTCCAATCCGCCACTGGACGGCATTTCCGGGATCGGACCTCCGGATGCCCTCCCACAGGGTCTGGCAATTGGCCAGATGGGATTGCAGCAGGATACCGGCGAGCCCCTCGGCACTGACCTGTTTGTTGTACGCGCGGTGTAGATGAATGAGGCCGGGCAGGGTTGAGAATACCAGTACCTCAGAGGTGGACCAGAAATAAAGCGGGAAAAGACCGAGGATGTCTGTACCCAGGGTGAGCTTGCCATCAGCCCCTACGCTGCAGGCCAAGTAGTAACCGCTCTGGCCGTGCACCGCCAGGGGGCCCGATTTCTCGATCAGTCCTTGAAGGAAACCTGCCGGGTCACCTTGTGCATCGTCATATAGGTCGCCCATGATCCAAAGCCAGTTTCCCGGACTCTGGACGTGATGGACGGGGGTGGTCTTGGCCGAGGCGGTCAAGAGGGTCAGGGGACCTTCATCCCAGCGCTGCTTGATCAATTCTTGGTAGGAACTCAGACGAGACTGAACCCGCTCAACGAATGCACTCTTCCGACGCGGCTCCACGTCGACGATGCCCGCAAGGATGGTCATGTCTTACCCCGATCGCTATCCGAGGTCGGGATTAGACGGCTATTCTCTATCCATTAACAGCCCAGCCGTGTGATCGGCCGCCACCTGCATGCCGTGATGTGACTCGGTGGACACCCTGTGTCGACGCCACCCGCATGTGTCGCGCCAAAAATACCCGTCTAGCGTCCCTTGACCGCGCCCAACAGTGTGGCGACATGCGCAGAGAGGATTTCCAGATGCAGCTGCCACCCTTGATCGAAATCGAAGCCGCCGCGGCGGTGATCCGCCCGTGGGTGCCGCCAACGCCCCAGTACAGCTGGCCGCTGCTCTCGGCCCGGGTAGGCTGCGAAGTCTGGGTCAAGCATGAGAATCACCCTCCCACCGGGGCCTTCAAGGTCCGGGGTGGCTTCTACTATCTCCATCGTCTCCGCACGCAGTCCCGGTCAGTGGCTGGACTCATTGGCGCCACGCGCGGCAATCATGGGCAGAGCCTTGCACTGGCAGGACGGGAGCACGGCGTGCCTGTGAGCATCGTGGTGCCACATGGCAACAGCCGCGAGAAGAACGCGGCAATGCGTGCCTTTGGCGCCACGCTCATCGAGCACGGCGAAGACTATGAGGCTGCCCGTCTGCACGCATTTGATCTTGCGGCAAGCCGGCATCTGGAATTCGTCCCCTCCTTCCATCGGGATCTGGTCTGCGGGGTGGCGACCTATGCGCTGGAGTTCCTGCGCAGTGTGCCTGCCCTGCACACCGTTTACTGCGCAATCGGCATGGGCTCCGGGATCTGCGGCCTGGTGCTGGTGCGGGATGCGCTGGGGCTTGAAACGGAGATCGTGGGCGTAGTGGCGCAAG
>JAURMS010000172.1 GCA_030830595.1 Gammaproteobacteria bacterium
GGCGATGACCTGGAATGCCTGCTCGTGAGACCGATCACCCTGCCCGCCGATTTGAAGGTGCTGGGCTCGCTCCACAACGGTCGGCTTGCAAGTCGAGGCTATGCGCGGTTGATGAAAAGCTCCCTGCTCCGCATCGAGACGGATCGCCCGGTTCCCGTCCAGGTCGACGGCGAACCGGTTGGCCAGACACCCTGCACGATCCGCCTGCTGCCGGGCGCCCTGCAGGGCCTGCTGCCCGCCGCGCCCGACTATCGGTAGCGCTTGATGATCGACCCAAGCCTCTCGCTACCCGGGCACAGCTTGTCGTAGGGCAGCGAGTTCAGCGGCTGTTCAGGGGTCTGGTGTCGCTCATGGAAGTTGCGCCGCCCCTCGCCGAGGTAGATGAGGCCGGTCACATGCTCGCCGCGGGCGATATGCTCCTGGACGTAAGCCAGGGCACGGGCACGGTCGGTCGGGTCGTAGTCGTGATCCAGCTTCTTCAGGACCACCTGGTGGCCATCGTGCATGTCCACCGTCACGGCCTCGCCCGGTTGATAATCGACCTGGATCTCGCCCCGGGTCTCTATGTAGTCGGCAGCCACCGGCGTATGCAGGTGCTCGCGCACGTAGGCATAACTCTTGGTGGATCCCTCGTGATCGTTGAAGGTCACGCAAGGCGAGAGGATGTCTATCAAGGCAAACCCGCGGTGCATCAGGCCCGCCTTGAGCAGCGGCACCAGCTGGTCCTTGTCGCCGGAAAAACTCCGGGCCACGAAGGTCGCACCGATGGAGAGCGCCAGCAGGACCGGATCGATGGGTTCGTGGTCGTTCTTCTCGCCCTTCTTGGACTGGCTGCCCAACTCCGCGGAGGCAGAAAACTGGCCCTTGGTCAGGCCGTAGACGCCGTTGTTCTCCAGCAGATAGAGCATGTCCACGTTACGGCGAATGGCATGTCCCAGCTGCCCAAGTCCGATCGACAGTGAATCGCCATCACCGGATACGCCGATGTAATGCAAGCTGCGGTTTGCAGCGCTGGCCCCGGCGGCAATGGCTGGCATGCGGCCATGGACCGAATTGAAGCCATGGGCGCCAGAGACGAAATAGGCAGTCGTCTTGGAGGAGCAGCCAATCCCTGAAAGCTTGGCCACGCTCTGCGGCGGCAGCGACAGCTCGAAACAGGCCTGGACGATTGCCGCAGTGATGGAATCATGACCGCAACCGGCACACAGGGTAGACATGCCACCCTCGTAGTCACGGCGGGTCAATCCCTGCGTATTGCGCGGCAGGTTGGGCCTGGAAATCTTCGGCTTGGCGATGCTCATGCGGCCTCTCCCTTCGACATGGCCCGGTTGATGCCATCCACGATAAAGCTCGAGGACACGGGCAAGCCGCTGTAATGGAGGATCGAGTGCAACTTGCGCTTCTCTACTGCCGTCTCCAGCGTCAGGAGCGACTTCAGCTGGGCATCACGATTCTGCTCGACCACGAACAGCTGCTCGTGGCTGGCCAGGAACTCCTCGACTTCCTCACCGAACGGGAAGCCCCGCACGCGCAGGTAATCCAGCCTGATGCCCTGCTTCGCCAGGACCGCCAGCGCCTCCTGCACGGCCCCATCACAGGAGCCAAGGCTGACGATGCCGGCTGTCGCGCCATCGCCCTTGATGATCGCCTTGGGCACGAGCGCTGCCGCGGTCCTGAACTTGCGCACCAGACGGTCGACGACGTCCTGATACTCCACTGAATCCTCGGTATAGGCACCAAAGCGGTTGTGGCCGGAACCACGGGTGAAGTAGGCGCCCTTTTCGCCGGTGCCGGGCACGGTGCGCCACGGAATGCCGTCGCCGTCCACATCCAGATAACGGTGGAATTTCTCGATCTTCTGGATGGTCTCCGCATCGAGCACCTTGCCACGATCGGGGCGGTAGGCGTCGTCCCACTTCAGGTCAGGGACCATCCAGTCATTCATGCCGATATCAAGGTCCAGCAGGACGAACACCGGCGTCTGCAGGCGCTCGGCAAGGTCAAAGGCCTGCACCGAGAGGTAGAACGCCTCCTCCGGATTGGCAGGAAACAGCAGGACATGCCGGGTATCGCCATGCGAGGCGTAGGCACAGGACAGCAGGTCGCACTGCTGCGTCCGGGTGGGCATGCCGGTAGACGGCCCAACCCTCTGGACATCGAACAGCACCGTGGGAATCTCCGCGTAGTAGGCCAGGCCGATGAACTCGTTCATCAGGGAGATCCCCGGCCCGCTGGTCGGCGTAAACGACCGGGCACCATTCCAGGCCGCGCCGATGACGGCACCGATGGCTGCCAGCTCATCCTCTGCCTGGATGATCAGGAAATTCCGCTGACCGGTCTCCGGGTCGACCCGGTGTTTCATGCAGAAGGACTTGAAGGCATCCATCAGCGAGGTGGACGGAGTGATCGGGTACCAGGCTCCCACCGTGGCGCCGGCATAGAGGCAGCCGAGCGCCGCTGCGGTATTGCCGTCCATGACGAAGTGCCCCGCAGTTCGCCCCAGCGGCTCGACCCGCATGGGCAGCGGCGTCTGGAAATTTGCCTTGGCGTAGTCGTATCCAAGCTGGATGGCCTTCATGTTGGCCTCTACCAGCGCCGGCTTGCGGGCATAGGATTCCGTCAGCAGTGAGCGCATCACCTCGAGGTCCAGGTCGAAGAGCGCGGCAATCACTCCCGCATACATGATGTTCTTCATCAGGATCCGGGCCCGAGCACCCTCGAAATTCTCGGCACACAGCTCCGACAGGGGCACACCCATGACGGTGACGTCCTCCCGGCTCAACAGGACCGGATGCGCCCAGGAGGAGTCGTGAATCAGGTACCCGCCGGGCGAGACCTCCTTGAGGTCGCGCACGTAGGTCTCGGAGTTCATGGCCACCATCACGTCGACCCGCCCGGAGCGCGCCGACCAGCCCTCGCCCGTCACGCGTATCTCGTACCAGGTGGGCAGGCCCTGGATGTTGGAGGGGAAGAAGTTCTTGCCCACTACCGGCACACCCATCCGGAAGACGGTCTTCATGATCAGGCCGTTGGCGCTGGCCGAGCCGGTGCCGTTGACGTTGGCGAACTTCACCACGAAGTCGTTGATGCCGCTCATCGGGCGATTCACCTCGAGCATCTGGGAACGTCCTCCGCATGCGGCGTATCGATCCACGACTTCTGCATGTCCCAGGCGTTGGTGGGGCAACGCTCCGCGCACAGGCCGCAATGCACGCAGACATCCTCGTCCTTCACCATGACCCGCCCGGTTTGCTTGAGCGGCGCCGACACGTAGAGGCCCTGCTCCCGGGTTCGTCTTGGTGCTCGCAGCCGCGACTCAATTTCCTCCTCCGTCCCGGTCGGGACGATACTGAGGCAATCAGTCGGGCAGATGTCCAGGCAGGCATCGCATTCGATGCACAACGGCGCCGCAAATACGGTCTGAATGTCGCAGTTCAGGCAGCGCTGGACTTCCGCAGCGGCACGTTCGGCATCGAACCCCAGCTCGACCTCGATGTTCAGCTGCTTGAACCTTTCCTTCAGGCTGACATGCGGCACCAGCCGGCGCTCCAACGGGTTGTAGTCGTTGCGATAAGACCACTCCTTGAGGCCCATCTTCCGACTTTGCATCCGCATGCCTGGCGAGGGACGCTGGCTGACGTCCTCGCCCTGACAATGCAGGTCAATGGAGATGGCCGCCTGATGACCCTGCTCGACCGCCCAGATGATGTTCTTGGGACCCAGGGCGGCATCACCCCCGAAGAACACCCCCGGCCGGGTCGACTGGAAGGTGGCTGGATCGACCTTGGGCACGTCCCACTTGTCGAACTCGATGCCAAGGTCCCGCTCGATCCAGGGGAAGGCGTTGTCCTGCCCGATGGCGAGGATGACGTCGTCACAGGGGATCAGTACTTCCTCCGCCACCCTTTCGGAGACGATCCGACCGCCCTCAATCTGGTACTCCATGACCTCGAAGCGCATGCCCACCAGCTTGCCGTCCACCACCTCGAAGGCCTTCGGCGCGTGGTTGATGACGATCTCGACGTTCTCTTCCTCGGCGTCCTCCAGTTCCCACTCCGAGGCCTTGAAGAACTGTCGCGGCTTGCGGGCCATGACCTTCACGTTCCGGGCCCCAAGCCGCAGCGAACTGCGGCAGCAATCCATGGCCGTGTTGCCGACACCGATGATCAGTACGTTCTCGCCGATGGTTTCGGTGTGGCCGAAAGCCACCGACTCGAGCCACGCAATCCCGATGTGAATGCGCGGATGATCACGACCCGGCAGTCGGAGGTCCTTGCCCTTCGGTGCCCCGGTACCAACGAACACGGCGTCGAAGCCATCCTCCGACAACATCGCAGCGAGGCTCTTCACTGGCGTGCCAAGCCGCAGGTCCACCCCCATGCCGGTCACCTAGCCGATTTCCTCGTCGAGCACTTCGGCAGGCAGGCGGAACGAGGGGATGTTGGTCCGCATGAGCCCCCCCGCCTTGGCGAACTGCTCGAAGATCACCACCTCGTAGCCAAGTGGCGCCAGGTCATTGGCCACCGTCAGCGAGGCCGGCCCGGCACCAATGCAGGCAAC
>JAURMS010000173.1 GCA_030830595.1 Gammaproteobacteria bacterium
AGTCCGCTCCTGCTGGGCCTGACCGGCACACCCGAGCGGCTCGACGGGCGAGGCCTGCGCGAGCTGTTTGATGCGCTGGTGCCGACGTGCTCCACCGGCGAGCTGGTGGCCGAAGGCCTGCTGGCCCGGCCCCGTACGTTCGCCCCGGCCATCGCCGACCTGTCGCAGGTGCGGATGAGGGCGGGCGACTTCGACCAGGGAGCGGCCGGCGAGATCCTGTCGCGGCCGACGATCGTGGGCGACGCGCTGGAGCACTGGCAGCGGCTGTGCCAGGGGAGGCGGGGGGTGGCGTTCTGCTCAACGGTGCGCCACGCCCAGACCGTGGCCGAGCGGTGGCAGGCGGCCGGGCTGCGGGCCATGGCCGTGTCGGGCGGCAGCAGCGACGACCAGCGCCAGCAGGCGGTGCAGCTGCTCAGGACCGGAGGCCTGGACCTGGTGGCCTGCGCGCAGCTGTGGGTCGCCGGGGTCGACGTGCCAGCCCTTGACGCCGTGGTCTGGCTGCGGCCGACGGCATCGGTGACGATCTGGCTGCAGGGCTGCGGCCGAGGGCTCAGGACGGCGCCGGGCAAGGATGACTGCCTGATCCTGGACCACGTCGGCAACGCCCGGCGCCACGGGCTGCCGGAGGAGCGGCGGGAGTGGAGCCTGGACGGCCGGCGTCGCCGGGCCCGGGACGGCGGGCAGATGGTGCCGGTGCGCGAGTGCGAGCGGTGCTTCGCGTGCTACAGCCCGACGCTGCCGGCCTGCCCCGAGTGCGGGGCGGTGCCGGTTGTGAAACCACGGGAGCTGCGCATGACAGCCGGGGAGCTGCGCGAGCTGAAGGCCGACGAGGCCCGGGCCCGGAAGCGCGAGCAGGGCCAGGCCAGGACGTACCAGGAGCTGGTCCAGATCGGCAGGGCCCGCGGAATGGCGAACCCGTGGGGCTGGGCGCAGCGGGTTGTGGCGGGGCGGATGGCGCGGGGTGGGTGATGGCCTGAGAGGCCCCACGCTGCTCACCCTTCAATCCGAGCCGCCGCGCTCTCGATGTCCTGCAGGGCGGCTTGAACCCTGACCAGATCGTCGCCCTTGCTGTAGCGCAGCAGAATGTTGACCTGTTCTTCCGCAGACTTGAGCCGCTTGGTTGCTTCCTTGACTGCAATCTGAAACAGATCATCATTTGCGGCGACCACCGGCGTCGGCATGTAACCGATCGACTGGACGTGGGTGTAGACCGGTTCGCGCTTTTCGTCGCGAACAATGGTCACCGATCGGATCAACGTGCGAGCCTGATGCTCGCGGTGAGCCTCTGCGGCGATGGCATCATCCCACTCAAAGGCGGGATGCAACGGTGCGTCATCTGGCCTGGCGGCATTGACGACCGCTGACGGCGTAATGGCGTGATCTTCCCGCTGGATTCGGTTGAGTTCATCGCCGATTGTTTGTGCGCTGACAGCCGTGATTCGGCTGCCTTCCCTGAACTGATACTGAGTCATCGGAGTTGATGTGAAGGTTGATGGTGCCTTGCCTGCCTGGCCTGGCCACGCCGAGCCTTGCCCCGTCCCGCCGTGCCTGCGATGTCTTGCCGGGCCTCGCCCTGCCATGCCTCGCCTGGCCTCGCCGTGCCTGCCTTGCCTGCCCAGCCACTCCTAGCATTGCCTGCCTTGCCGGGCCGCGCCCGGCCTAGCCACGCCACGCCTTGCCATACCTGCGGTGCCTCACCTCGCCCTGCCTAGCCCTGCCCCGCCTTGCCTGCCTTGCCCGGCCTGGCCTTGCCTGGCCCGACCGTGCCGCTCCATGCCTTGCCTGCCTCACCTCGCCAGTCGCCACCCTGCCGGGCCTTGCCTTGCCTGCGGTGCCTCACCCGGTCGCGCCGAGCCAGGCCTGGCTAGGCCTCGTCACGCCTGCCCTGCTGCGCCATGCCTCGCCCTGCCGGGCCTCACCCGGTCGCGCCAATCCCGGCCTCGCCAGACCTTGCCGCGCCACGCCTGCCGGACCATGCCAGACCTCGCCATGCCTCGCCTTACCAAGCCCTGCCTGCCGCCCCTGCCTGGCCCTGCCGGACCTTGCCCGGCCTTGCCAGGCCTTGCCATGCCTGCCATGAAGGCCCAGCAAGGCCGGGCCCACGATGCGATCAGATCAGACCAGCTCGAACAGGCCGAACCCCAGCCCTGCCGACTGCTTACTGTCGGGACGGCCCTCACCGATGCCGACCTGGAGGCCCACCCTGGCGAGCAGATTCACCACATCGGAATCGGTCAGCATGCCGGCGTCGTACCTGATCCGCAGGGTTGCGGACCATTCCCGATACAAGGGGCGGCAGCGGAGATCAACCACGCCGGTCGCGTTGCGGGTCGGAGCGGTCCAAGGCTCGGCCTCGCCGCTGGTGAGCCGAACGAGCGGCGCACCGTCAACACGATCGAAGCCGTCTGATAGGACCATAAACGCCAGTTTGGCGTGGGTCATCTTGAACCCGCAGGCGCGGCAGGCGCTGATCGCAGCGTTTCGGAATGCTGCTGCGTGGATTCCTTCCCAGCCCTCATTTGAGATGTGCTTGGCGCCCTCGTAGAGAGCGTCAAAGTCTTTGGGGTCGCGTGTTTTCTTGGACTTGGCAGTGCTACCGGCTTCCTGGGTCTGGCGCATGATCTCCATGGCCTTGGCGCTAAAGCGATTGATGACCAGCGGTGCTGTGCCCTTGATGTCAATCTTCAGATGCCGGAAGTCCGGCGCGGAGATGGCAAGGGCTGCCACCGGAGCTGTCTGAGTCATGGGTCCTGTGGGTGTAAGTGTGACCGGGTTGGCCCCGGTGATCGGACAATAAGCCCAGAGGAACGGCACGGCCTACAGGCTTAGTGACGGTTCACAGATCGTCACATCACGCCGGCTCGCACCCGATCTCCACCCCCTCATCCCGCGGCGTGCAGCGCAACCAGAAGCCGCCGAGCGACTTCG
>JAURMS010000174.1 GCA_030830595.1 Gammaproteobacteria bacterium
CTGCGCATCGGCTACCGCTTCCTGGAGCCGGGCGAGATCTCAATCCATGACGATCGCTGGCTGACCTACCCCTGGGGTGTCAACGGTGGTGAGCCCGGCAAGCGCAGCACCAAGACGCTGGTCCGTGCAGACGGCAGCGAGGAGTTGATGCCCTCGAAGATCGATCACGTCAAGGTTTCCGCAGGCGACCTGCTGATCGCCGACACCTGGGGCGGCGGTGGTTGCGGCGACCCCCTCGAGCGCGACCCTGCCCAGGTCCTGTTCGATGTCGAGGCCGGACTGGTCAGTGTCGAGGGCGCAGTGCGCTATGGCGTGGTCATCGCCAATGGCACGGTCGATGCCGGCGCGACGCAGGCACTGCGGAAGAAAATGGCCGCCAAGCGCGGCAAGGTCCCGCTGTTCGATCGCGGTTTCACCGATATGGAAGAGCTGAAGGCGCGCTGCAAGGCAGAGACTGGCCTGGACGCACCCGCAGCCCCGCAGTTCACCACCTGGGCGAAAGCCCGGGCAGGCAAGGCAGAAAAGGCTCCACGCAAGTCACGCAAGGTGGCTTGAGTTGGCCGAATCCACCCGGGCAGGCGCCGATACCTACCAGAGTGTCGGCTACGGCGCCTGCGAGATCGGCTTCGGTGAGCGGCCTGCGGTCCTGGTGGTGGACCTGCAGGTCGCCTTTACCGACCCAAAATACCCGCTGGGAGGACTGCCCAGGATCCACCGGGCTACCGAGCACACCGCGCAACTGCTCGAGGTTGCGAGGCCAGCAGGGATCCCGGTGGCCGCCTGCTACACGGCCTACTGTGGACCGACCGACATGCCTCTCTGGAAGGTCCAGGCTGTTCGGGACGAGTTTTTCTATGGGCACCCGTGCACGGCGATGGACCCGAGGGTGGATCACCCTGACAACTTCACCTACTGCAAGAATGCGCCTTCCATGTTTTTCCAGACGCCGCTCATCACCTGGCTGGTCAGGAACCGGGTGGATACGCTGCTGGTCACGGGCTGCACGACCAGCGGTTGCGTGAGGGCGACGGTCGTGGACGGCTTTTCCTTCGGGTTTCGGGTGCAGGTCCTTGAGGACTGCTGCGGAGATGCCGAGGAAGGGCCCCACCGCGACGCGCTACGGGATGTCGGCCGCCGCTACGCCGATGTGATCGACCTCGAGCGCGCCGTCGCCTGGATCCGCTCGCGGGCCTAGTGGGCCTGCAGCCAGTCGAAAAGACGATTACAGAAGCGGATCTTCTGCTCCTTGCCCGCCACCACGTGGGCCAGGTCGTCCCAGGTTTCTCCCACCGCACCGGGGATCCCCTGCTCGATGGGCAGCGTGGTCCTGGGGCTGGTCACCACATCGAGTGCGGCATGGATGATAAGGCTGGGGCAGCGTATCTGCGCCAGCCGGTCCCGGGAGTGGAATCCCACGCAGGCGTCGATCAGCCTCGAGTGGGCTACAAAGCGACCTTCCAGCTCTTTCCAGCCCCCCTGCGGTCCGAGTAGCCTGTGCTTGTATGCGTTGTAGTACTCAGGGGTGAATGACAGCAGGGTGACTGCCTGCTGAAACGCAGCGAAGCCGTTGTCACGGTGGATCCAGCGGAACATTTCCAGCTGATCGCGCAGGAAATCGTCGACCTCGCACCAGGCCCCGGTATTGAGCATGCTGCGAGCCAGGTCGGGCCGGCGGATGGCGATCTCGTGGCAGATACAGGCACCCATGCCGACCAGGCCCACCAGGTGCACCGGACCGGTACCGAGGTGCTCCAGCAGCGCGATCGCGTCTGCCGCATGCAGGGCCATGGTGGAGGGCACTGACAGGTCGTCGCCAGAATCCCGTATTCCCCGGTAATCGAACAGGATGACCTGATAGCGCTCGGTCAGGCCGCGCGGCAGGTGATGGTGATTATCGTGGCAGAAAGTGCCCCAACCGCCCATAACCAGTACCGGGTCACCCGCGCCGAGGACCTCGTAATACATCTCGTGATCGTTGAGTTGTGCTGTTGGCATAGCGCGCGATGATGGCAATGCCGGGCGGGGCGGTCAATGCCTGCCAAGTGGCCGCAGCGGCGGAGGATCCAGGGGCACCGTAGTGGTCTTGAGTTCGGTGAAGAATTCTGCGCTGGACTGTGGGCCGTCACGCCCGATACCGGAATCCTTGTAACCGCCGAAGGGAGCGCGCAATTCGCGCATCATCGGCGTGTTGATCCAGATGGTGCCTGCCCGGACCGAGCGGGACACCTGCATGGCGGCATCCAGGCTCGCACTCCACAGGTAACAGACGAGGCCGAAGCGCGAATCGTTGGCCAGCGCAATCGCCTCCTGCAGGCTGTCGTAGACCTGCAAAATGGCCACCGGACCAAAGATCTCCTCCTGGCAGGCACGCAGGGAGTTCGAGGGCGCGAGCAGGGCGGTGGGCTGCATGTAAAAGCCCGCACCGGCTGACCAGTCCCGGGCCCCTCCCGCCAGGAGTTCGCAACCCTCCTGCCTGGCCAGGTCGACATAGCCGAGCACCCGCTCAAGGTGGGACTGGAAACACAACGGGCCGACCTCGGTGTCCGGACTCATGGGATCGCCGACGCGGATCCGACGCGTCCGTTCGGCGAATCGACTGATGAAATCCTCTGCGATCCGCCGCTGGACAAGGATTCGGGATCCGGCGAGGCACTGCTGGCCGTTGTTGGAAAAAATACCCAGCAGTGCACCGTCCAGGGCCCGCTCAAGATCCGCGTCCTCGTGGATGATGTTAGCCGACTTGCCGCCGAGTTCGAGAAGCGAGGGTTTGAGCCGGGCGGCCGCGCTCGCCATGACGCGACGACCGGTGTCGGTGCCGCCGGTGAAGGCAACCATGTCGATACCGGGCTCGGATACCAGGGCCTCGCCCGTTATGCTGCCGCGCCCGTTGACCAGGTTGACCACTCCGGGGGGCAACCCGCATTCGTGCATCAATTCAACCATCCGGGCGACGGCCAGCGGGGTGTACTCCGACGGCTTCAGCACGCAGGTATTACCGAACGCAATACAGCTGGCAACGCGCATGGAAGAGAGCGCGAGCGGCGCATTCCAGGGTGAGATGAGGGCCGCGACCCCACGTGGCTCCCGTGTCACCCAGGTCAGGAAGCCGGCTGACTGGGTATAGGACTCGCCGCGCAGGGTGCTCGCGACCTCGGCGAAAAACTCGCAATTGCGGGTCATGCGCAGGACCTGGCCCTGCACGTGGTGGTGCGGGATCCCGGCGTTCAGCACCTCAAGGTCAGCCAGTTCGCCGGCGTGGGCCCGCAGGCGGTCACGGATGCGATACAGGATGTCTTTACGGTCGTTGATGTCCATCCGCGGCCAGGGCCCCGCATCGAAGGCCTGGCGTGCGTTGATCACCGCCCGGTGCACCTCCGCTGGATCCGCTTCCTGGAGGAGCGCCACCGGCTGGGCAGTGGCCGGATTGAGTACCTCGAGGCAGTGTCCTCGCGTCTCGCCTACCCAGGCGCCCCCTATGAAGCTCTCGACCTTGTCCGGGGGCGCCGCAGTGGAAGGAGTTGTCATGGCGGGATTGTAGGATCGGTACTCATCATGTCAACATGACAAGGCAGGGGGAGAATACGTTGCAATCCTTGGCCGAGTATCTCAGGTCGTCCGCAGCCGTTGTACAGACGGTGGAACAACCCATGTCCTGTCGGCACGAGATGACGGCCCTCCAGCACGCCCTGGACCGGCGGCGCGAATACCCGATCCTCCTGTTTCGGCGTCCAGTCCTGCATTCCAGGAAGGACAGCGACCTGCCGGTGGTCAACAACCTCACGGCGAGCAGGGAGTTGGTCGCTGCCGCGCTCGGGATCGCGGATCACCGTGACAGTGCCGCCTGGTTTGCCAACCGGACCGCAGCGGGCATCGACCCGGTGATCGTCGAGCCAGCGGATGCGCCGGTTCAACAGCGGATTTTCGATGGCGACGAGGTTGATCTCGGCCTCCTCCCGGCGTTGATGCAGCACGAGCTGGAGCCCGGTCCCTACCTGACCGCTGCCCATGCCACGACTTTTGATCCGGACAGCGGCACCGACAATACCGCCATCCAGCGTTGCTGGATCCGTGGACCGCGAACAATGACCTGGTTGCCGTATCCCTCCTCGCACAACGCGATCAACCTGAGGAAATTCTGGTCTCGTGGCGAGCCCTGCCCGGTCGCTTTCTGGATCGGCCACCATCCGGCAGTGCTGATGGGCACGCAGGCCAAGCTGGCCTACCCGCAAAGCCATTGGCGTGCCGCAGGGGGCGTGATGGGCGAACCGCTGCGGCTGGTTCCGAGCATGACGCATGGTAAGCGGGTGATGGTGCCAGCGGATGCGGAAATCGTCATCGAAGGGCTCGCCCACCCGGGCCAACTGTCGGCAGACGGGCCTTTCGGGGAGTACACCGGCTATCTTGGCCCCCAGGTGCCGGCCCCCATCGTCGAGGTGACTTGCATGACTCGCCGTGAGGAGGCCATCTATCATGACTATGGCTCCGGACTGACGGACATGCTGGTGCCCGACAACATGGCCATGGAGGGCAAGCTCTACGGCATGATCCGTGCTGTCGCACCCTCCTTGCGTAACGTGCACGTACCCGCATCCGGTCGCCGGTTTCATGCCTGGATACAGCTAAGGGACCCTGCGCCCGGAGAGGCGCGTGATGCGTTGGCCGCCGCGCTGGCCTATCGTCGAGTGAAAACCGCCATCGTGGTCGACGAGGACATCGACCTGTTCGACGCGGAAGAACTGATGTGGGCCCTCGCCACCCGGGTACAGTGGGATCGCGACCTGATGCAGTTGCAGGGACTGACTACCTCGACCCTGGATCCCTCGCTGGATGCGGGGGCACAGACCGGCGCCAAGCTCGGGGTAGACGCCAGCCTGCCCGTACGCCCGGGTCCCGGCAAGCCGAGACCCGTCGCCCCGCGAGCCACGGTGCCCGCATCGGCAGAGAAGCGCGCCCTGGAGGTGCTGGCAAGCATGGATCCTGCCGGATGGCCTGGCGCGTGAAGGCGTCTGGCGCCACATCCGGATCCGGGCCGGAACGCATCGCGCCTACCGCTCGGGGAAGGCCCGGGGAAAAGCAA